>NZ_JBYNRN010000046.1:0-50660 GCF_057785155.1 Paenisporosarcina sp. | reverse complement strand
ACGTAAACCAAGTTTAGCGATCAAGTCACGGTAACGTGATACTTCGTTTTCACGTAAGTATTTTAACAAGTTACGACGACGACCTACCATTTTGAATAGACCACGACGTGAGTGATGATCTTTCTTGTGTGTACGTAAATGTTCATTCAAGCTGTTAATCTCTTCTGTTAAGACCGCGATTTGAATGTCTGCAGAACCAGTGTCGCTTTCGTGAGTACGGTACTCAGCGATTAATTCGTTTTTACGTTCTTGTGTAATTGCCATCCGGTTCACCTCCAATACTCTATTAATATCCCCAATTACTGAGCAAGCGGTGGTGAATCGCACTGCCAAGCAACAGTTAAGTACACGACTGTGCACCTTAAAATAGTAGCATATTCAGAAAGGATAAGCAACCATTACCTTAAGTTTTTCAAAGTCTCAATGGAAGACTGTTTATCTTTTTCAATTTGTTCTTTTAATGCATGAATACCATCGAATTTTTGCTCATCTCGTATTCGCTTAAACCAATCGACGAACACTTCTTCCCCATAAATGTTTTTATCGAAATCGAAAAGATGAACCTCAATCGTTAACTTCTTGTGTTCTGGATTATTAAAAGTAGGTTTAAAACCAACGTTACAAACTCCCTCAATCCATTCATTTTGCACAAGCATTTTAACCGCGTATACGCCGTTCGCCGGAATGAAAGAGCCTTCTTGTGCTTGAATATTGGCCGTAGGGAATCCGATTTGTCTTCCTCTCTTATCACCATGGACAACAACACCAGGAATTTGATATGGCCTGCCAAGCAATGCTCGAGCTTTGTCCATATTTCCTGATTTCAATTCTTGACGAATTCTTGTAGAACTAATTTTTTCTGTTTCATCTGTCTTTTTCTGAACAATGGTGACTTCATAGCGACCTTCAGACAATTCCTGCATTGTATCCATTGAACCTTGTCCAAATGACCCAAATGAGAAATCGAAGCCAGCAGTTACATGTTTAACATTTAAATCTACAATGAACTTTTCGATGAATTCTTGAGGGCTTAATTTCGCAAAGTCTGAAGTAAACCTTACTACAAAAACAATATCGACTTCCATAGACTCAAGTAAACGCAATTTTTGTTCCATTGGAGTGATATAGAAAACCTGCTCATTGCGTTTTCCTAAAACGATTGATGGGTGAGGATCAAATGTCATAACCGCTAATTTAATCCCTTTTTCTTTTGCTACATCTTTCGCTTTTGAGATTACGGATTGATGACCTAAATGAATTCCATCAAAAAAACCAATCGCTAACGAAAGATCTCCATCGGTATTTATATTTGCAATATGATGTGGATAGGATAAATGAATGGTTTTCACAATAAATTCTCCTCAACTTCCCAAGAAAACATTTTTTCTGGTTTCATCTTTCCCTCTTTGGTTGGATGATTAATATAAACAGCTACCGCTTGTCCTTCATAAGTAAAAACTAAGCGATCATGTTCTTTTAATAGTTCAACTTGATCTAACACTTGACCATTTTTAATGGACTTCACAAATTCTTTAGGCACTTCAAATGACACCATGTTTTCTAAAGCATAATCTAACGGCAGAAGAAAATCTCCAAGTGTGCCATCATCCACCTTGTCTTGAACCATTTGCAGAGTTATACATTGCTCTTCTTTAAATGACCCTGAAGCGGTGCGAACTAATTTAGACATATGAGCAGGATAACCCAATTTCTCTCCAATTTGAACGGCTAATGTGCGAATATAAGTACCCTTGCTGCATGACACACGAATTGGAAATGAAATCTGCTCACCCATAAATGATGATTCATCGCTAAGTAATTCCAACTCATAAATGGTTACTTCTCTAGATGGCCGTTCAATAACAAGTCCTTGTCTTGCGTACTCATATAACTTTTTCCCATTTACTTTAACCGCAGAATACATGGGTGGTGTTTGAGTAATTACACCTGTCAAAGAAGTTAAGACCTGTTGTAATTGTTGTTTTGAAATGGTCTTGATCTCTAAGTTGGAATCTACCGTTTCACCGTCTGCATCTTCAGTCGTGGTGGACAATCCTATTGTTACTTCAGCAATGTATTCCTTGCCAGCGTTCGTTAAATATTCAGCTACTTTAGTGGATTCACCTAAGCAAATAGGTAAGACACCTTCAACATTAGGGTCGAGGGTTCCTGTATGACCGATTCGTTTCATCTTTAGAATTTTACGCAGTTTAAAGACACAGTCATGTGAAGTCATTCCTTTTTCTTTCCATAGGGGAAGAATGCCATTGTGCATTCGTTCCATCTCCTTTAGCTAATTAAATTTTATGTATGGAATTGAGAAAAAGCCTGCTTATAAAAAGCAGACTTCTTCTCTGTTATTCGATATCTTCAGTTTTTTCGTTGTCTTCAGTCTTGATTTGCTTAAGCAATGTATCGATTTTACTACCGTATTCTGCAGAAACATCAAATGCAAACATGAGTTCCGGCGTCTTACGTAATCGAATACGTTGACCGATTTCAGTACGAATAAACCCTTTAGCTTGTTCTAGACCTTTTAATGTGTCTGAACGCTTTCTGTTATTCCCTAAAACAGTGATATAAACGGTTGCTTGTTGTAAATCGCCTGTTACTTCTACATCGGTAACGGTAACAAACCCAATGCGAGGGTCTTTTAATTTACGAGCAATAATCTCGCCTAATTCTTTTTTCATTTGTTCTGCTACTCGAGTTGAGCGATTCGCCATATTGGCTTCACCTCTGTTCTATCTATAAATGTTCACGGATCGTTTCCGTTCTTTCCCACTCTGGATTTGATTCTAAAAAGTTGATGGCGTGAGTGAGTTCACGATCGCTTGCATCACTAGAAGAAGCAACACAAACAATCGCTATTTTCGTTCTTTGCCAAACATCTTGATGATCTATTTCAGAAATAGAAACATTAAACTTTTGCTTCGTTCGAGTCAGCATTCGCTG
This sequence comes from Paenisporosarcina sp., assembly GCF_057785155.1. Classification (NCBI taxonomy): domain Bacteria; kingdom Bacillati; phylum Bacillota; class Bacilli; order Caryophanales; family Caryophanaceae; genus Paenisporosarcina; species Paenisporosarcina sp. Next base: position 47,705 of record NZ_JBYNRN010000046.1, on the reverse strand, counting down.
TAAAACAGCTCGCTTCTCTTTTAACGAATGAGACGTAGGAATGATGAACTCACATTCCGCGTATGAAATCATTTGCGTTTAATCTCTTCCATAACGAACGATTCAATGATGTCGCCTTCTTTAACATCATGATAGTTTTTCACAGTAATACCACATTCATACCCTTTAGCTACTTCTTTTGCATCATCTTTAAAACGTTTAAGTGAATCTAAAACGCCTTCAAAGACAACGATGCTATCACGAATAACGCGGATTCCGCTATCGCGAGCAATTTTACCCTCGATCACATAACTTCCTGCAATTGTACCGATTTTCGATACTTTGAATGTTTCTCGAACTTCAGCTTGACCAATAATTTTCTCTTGAAACTCAGGATCTAATAGACCAGTCATAGCTGCTTCGATTTCTTCAATTACTTTATAAATAACACGATGTAAACGAATATCTACACCTTCAGCTTCTGCAGCACGTTTTGCATTAATATCAGGTCGAACGTTAAACCCAATAACGATAGCATTTGAAGCAGCAGCAAGTGAAATATCAGATTCAGTTATTGCACCAGCACCAGTGTGGATAATTCGAACATTAACCCCTTCAACTTCTAGCTTCATCAATGACGCAGCCATTGCTTCAACGGAACCTTGCACATCCGCTTTCACAATAAGGTTAAGCTCTTTCATTTCGCCTTGTTTCATTTGATCAAACAAGTTATCTAATGTTACACGTGTTTTCTCTGAACGTTGTTCTTGAACCATAGTTGTTGCACGAGATTCACCAACTTGACGAGCTGTTTTTTCATCTTCAAAGACAACAAAACGATCGCCAGCTTGTGGAACTTCACTTAATCCAGTAATTTCAACTGGCATACTTGGACCCGCTTCTTTGACACGACGACCCAAATCGTTCACCATTGCACGAACTCGACCAAATGTATGACCAACAACAATTGGATCTCCAACTTTTAATGTTCCGTCTTGAACTAGTAGCGTTGCTACTGATCCACGACCTTTATCTAATTGAGCTTCAATTACTGTACCAATAGCACGACGTTTAGGGTCAGCTTTTAATTCAGCAACTTCAGAAACTAATAAAATCATTTCTAACAGATTATCAATACCTTCACCTGTTAAAGCTGAAATTGGAGCAAAAATCGTTTCTCCACCCCAAGCTTCAGATACTAACCCATGTTCTGTTAACTCTTGCATTACACGGTCAGGGTTTGCTGCAGGTTTATCCATTTTATTAACAGCTACGATAATTGGAACTTCAGCTGCTTTAGCATGGTTAATTGCTTCAATTGTTTGAGGCATTACACCATCATCTGCTGCAACTACTAAAATTGTGATATCCGTAACCTTCGCACCACGAGCACGCATTGTTGTGAACGCCGCATGTCCTGGAGTATCTAAGAAAGTGATTTTCTTACCGCTCTCAACAACTTGGTATGCCCCAATATGTTGAGTAATACCGCCAGCTTCGCCCGCAGTAACTTTTGTTTTTCGGATTGAATCAAGTAAAGTTGTTTTACCATGGTCAACGTGACCCATGATCGTTACAACTGGTGGACGTTCTTTTTGTACGCCAGCTACTTCTGTTTCATCTTCAAAATAAACTTCTAAATCAGTAATATCTACTCTGATTTCTTCTTCTACTTCAACACCGTAGTCTGCACAAATTAGTTCAATTGCATCTTTATCCAGTTCTTGGTTGATTGTAGCCATTACTCCAAGTAAGAATAATTTTTTAATGATTTCTGAAGGTTCACGGCCTAACTTTTTCGCAAGTTCTGCAACTGATAACGATTCATAAAAAGTGATTTTTTCTGGTAATTCTTTTTCTTTTCTTGGTACTGGTGGAGCTACCGGTTGGCGATTTTGCTTGCCTTTACGACCAGCGCGATTTCCTGTACCAGGACGATGATTACCACCGCCACCTTGACGACCTCTATATGCACCAGCTGGAGCTTTGTTTTGACCGAAAACTTTTTGCTCTTTCGCTTGTGTCCCTTGTTCTTGTTTACGACTATCTGTTGAATTAGTCGTTTGAGATTTTTGTTTATCACGAGCAGTTCCTTGAGTAGCTACACCTCTAGCTTGACCATTAGATGGCTTCGCTGGAGTAGTACTTTGAGGACGAGCATTTTGTCCTTGTGGACGATTTCCTTGAGGGCGAGTGTTTTGCCCTTGTGGTCGATCTCCTTGAGGACGTGTGTTTTGTCCTTGTGGACGATTTCCTTGAGGACGAGTATTTTGTCCTTGTGGACGATCTCCTTGAGGACGAGTGTTTTGTCCTTGTGGTCGATCAGTCGATGTCGTTTGTTTTGATGCTGTTGAAGATTTTTTATAAACTGAATCTAATTTAGATACAGCATCGCCTTCTAATGTCGACATATGATTCGTCACTTGAACATTTAATTTACCTAATTCTTCGATAACTTCTTTGCTGGTCTTATTAATCTGTTTCGCATATTCATGAACTCTTAATTTGCTCATTAGGTCACCCCCGGTTTATTTCGTTGAGAAGGCCGGACAGTTTTTTCGCGAAACCGGCATCTGTAATGGCGAGTACCACTCGGGCCTCTTTTCCTGTAGCATGTCCGAGATCATATCGATCACCGAATTCATGCAACTCAACGTTGTAAGACGTACATTTATCCTTTAACTTTTTGCTCGTATTAGCAGAAGCGTCCGTAGAAATAATAACTAGTTTTGCTCTATTGCCACGAACATCTTTTACCACTAATTCTTCACCAGTAGTAATTTTACGTGCTCGAGTAGCTAATCCTAATAGTTGTAAAATTGCTTGTTCCGGATTCATAAAGTGCCTTCTTTTGAAACAATGGTCATTAATTCTTCGTATATTGTTTCAGGTACAGCTACTTCTAATTGACTTTCCAAAACTTTGCGTTTTTTAGCAACTTCAACAGCTTTCACTGATTTTGAAACATATGCACCGCGTCCAGACTTTTTACCAGTTATATCAACTGCCACTTCGCCTTCTTTCGAACGAACAATACGAATCATTTCTTTTTTAGGAAACATTTCGTTTGTAGCTACACATTTACGCAGTGGAATTTTCTTTTGATTCGACATCAGAATTCACCCTCTTCGCTTATTCTTCGTCGTCTTTATATAAGTCAATTGAATCATTGTCTTCATACTCATCTTCTTCGTACTCATCATCATATTGAGCATTAGCAGGTGGATATAATCCTAATTCACGTGCATCCGTTTCGCTCTTAATGTCAATTTTCCAACCAGTTAACTTAGCAGCTAGACGAGCATTTTGACCTCTTTTACCAATTGCTAAAGACAATTGATAGTCGGGAACAACAACAGTCGTTGATTTTTCTTCTTCATTTACTTGAACATCAAGTACCTTAGAAGGACTTAAAGCATTTGCAACAAAGATTACAGGATCATCAGACCACTCAACAATATCAATCTTCTCACCATTTAATTCATTAACAATCGTTTGAACACGAGAGCCTTTTGAACCAACACATGATCCTACTGGATCTACTTCTTCGTTATGAGCAACAACTGAAATTTTAGAACGGTCTCCTGCTTCACGAGCGATTGACTTAATCTCAACAATTCCATCAAAGATTTCAGGAACTTCCATCTCAAATAGTCTACGAAGTAAACCTGGATGTGTTCTCGAAACGAATACTTGAGGTCCACGAGTTGTACGTTCAACTTTTGTGATGAACACTTTAATACGATCGTGTGGATGATACACTTCATTTTGAATTTGCTCATTTACTGGTAAAACAGCTTCAACTTTCCCAAGACCTACATAAATATTACGAGCATCTAATCGTTCAACAATTCCGTTTACGATATCCTCTTCGCGATCTACATATTCTTCATAAATAAGTCCACGTTCAGCTTCACGTACACGTTGTGTAACTACTTGCTTTGCAGTCTGAGCAGCAATTCGACCAAAGTTACGTGGTGTTACTTCTTCTTCCACGATGTCACCAAGTTCAAATGCTGGGTTAACAACTTTTGCATCTTCTAATGATATATGAAGGCGCTCATCTAATACTTCTTCCATAACGTCTTTGCGAGAGTAAACACGCATTGAACCATTATCTAAATTTAAATCTACACGTACGTTTTGTGCTTGATTGAAATTGCGTTTATAAGCCGTTACTAAAGCCGCTTCAATCGCTTCAACCAAAACATCACGAGAAATGCCTTTTTGTTTTTCTAATGCGACTAACGCATCTAGCAATTCACTACTCATTTTCTTCACTCCTAAATTCACATTATGCTTAGAAATTAATTGCTAATCGCGCAAATGCAATTTTCTCTTTTGTCAATTTAACTTTAATTTTTCTAGTCTTTACACGCACTTCAATTTCAAGTTCTTCTGGAGTATTTGAAAGTAAAGTTCCTTCAAATTCTTTTTCATTCAACTCTTTAACTGCTGCGTATGTCTTTACATGGATATATTTCCCGACTGCTTTTTCATAATCACTTTCTTTTTTAAGCGGTCGTTCTGCACCAGGTGAAGAAACTTCTAAGAAATAATTTTGTTCAATCGGATCTTTTTCATCTAAAACACCACTCACACGTTCACTAACTAGTGCACATTGTTCGATATCGATTCCACCTTGAGGTGTATCTACATAAATACGTAAAAACCAATCTCGGCCTTCTTTTACAAATTCCAAATCAATTAATTCAAGGTTTAATTCTTCAACAATGGGCTTCACAAGCGTTTCTACTTCGTTTAATATTTTGCTCATACATGCCTCCTGCTAGATATTGTTTACGACATAACAAACAGAAAAGAGCGGGAAATCCCACTCTTTTGTCGCGTACCTATCAACAAATGTTACTCAAATTATACCATAACCATGCACTGTGTGCAAATCAGGCTCAGAATAGAGACAACTGATTTGCATCAGGCATACCTTCCAAACAACCAAGTGTATCCATGTACTCAATCAATGTTTTGGAGACACGACCACGTTGTTGTAAATCCTCTTTAGAAAGAAACTCTCCATTTTTCCGTGCTTCCACAATCGCTTTAGCTACGTTTGTCCCTAGACCTGGTATCGCATTAAATGGTGGGATTAACCCTTTCCCATCAATGATAAATTCAGAAGCACTTGAACGGTACAAATCCACTTTCTTAAAGTGGTACCCACGTTCACACATTTCAAGAGCAATCTCTAGGACTGTCATTAAGCTTTTCTCTTTCGGTGCAGCATCCAAGCCTTTCGCATTTATTTCATCTAACTTCGCTTTAATTGAAGCAGAACCCTTCGTCATCACATGCAAGTCAAAGTCTGCTGCGCGAACAGTGAAATAAGCTGTGTAATAAAGAATTGGGAAATGAACTTTAAAGTAAGCAATACGAACGGCCATCAATACATATGCAGCCGCATGGGCTTTAGGGAACATGTATTTGATTTTTTTACAAGAATCAATATACCACTCCGGTACGCCATTTGAACGCATATCACTTTCGAATTCAGGTGTAAGTCCTTTACCTTTACGCACTGATTCCATAATTTTAAATGCCAACGACGGTTCTAATCCTTGATAGATTAAATAAACCATAATATCATCACGACATCCAATAACATCAGATAATTGACATGTACCGTTTTGAATCAACTCTTGTGCATTCCCTAGCCAAACGTCTGTACCATGGGATAATCCTGAAATCTGCACAAGTTCTGAAAAAGTAGAAGGCTTTGTTTCTTCAAGCATTTGACGCACAAACCGCGTTCCAAACTCAGGAATACCAAGTGTTCCTGTCTTACACCCTATTTGTTCTTCTGTAACACCTAAAGACGATGTACCACTGAAAATCTTCATTACTTCGGGATCATCCGTCGGAATGGTTTTAGGATCTATTCCTGATAAATCCTGTAGCATACGAATAGCAGTAGGATCATCGTGTCCTAGAATATCAAGTTTCAACAAATTATCATGTATAGAATGGAAGTCAAAATGAGTTGTTTTCCATTCGGAATCTTGAGCGTCTGCTGGGAACTGAATTGGTGAAAAGTCAAAGATGTCCATATAATCAGGCACAACGATTATGCCCCCTGGATGTTGTCCGGTTGACCGTTTAACTCCAGTACACCCTAAAACCAATCGATCAATTTCAGCCCCACGAATTGTTAAGTTATGATCATTTGCATATCCTCTAACGTATCCATAAGCTGTTTTTTCTGCAACTGTACCAATTGTTCCCGCCCGATACACATTATCTTCTCCAAAGAGAACTTTTGTGTAATTATGTGCAACAGACTGGTATTCCCCACTAAAGTTAAGGTCAATATCTGGCACCTTATCCCCCTTGAAACCTAGGAAAGTTTCGAACGGGATATCTTGTCCATCTTTGCGGTATGGAATTTCACAGACAGGACAGTCTTTATTCGGCAAGTCAAAACCAGAGCTTACGGAACCATCATCGAAAAACTCTGCCTGTTTGCACGTTGGACAAACATAATGTGGAGGAAGCGGATTTACTTCCGTAATTTCCATCAATGTTGCGACCAATGATGAACCTACAGAACCACGTGACCCTACCAAGTATCCGTCATCCAGTGATTTTTTCACAAGCTTATGTGAAATTAAATAAATAACCGCAAATCCATGTCCAATTATCGACGTGAGTTCTTTTTCAATTCGAGCTTCAACAATTTCAGGTAAGTTTTCACCATAAATTTGTTTTGCCATTGAATAGCTAAGTTCACGAACTTCTTCATCTGAACCTTCAATTTTCGGTGTATACAAATCATCTTTGATCGGTTTGATGTCTTCAATCATATTTGCAATTTTATTTGAGTTCTCTACAACTAATTGCTTAGCTGTTTCTTCACCCAAGAAAGCAAATGAGTCTAACATTTCATTCGTTGTTCTAAAGTGAACTTTCGGTAATTTAGCTCGATTTAATGGGTTTGCTCCACCTTGACCACCAATTAATATCTGTCTAAATATCGCATCATTTTCATGAACATAATGTACATTCCCTGTCGCTACGACTGGAATTGAAAGTTTCTTACCAAGCTTCACCATCTTACGAATGATATCTTCAAGATTCCATTCATCTCTCACAAGCTCTAATTCAATTAAATGAGAATAAGCTTCTTTTGGAAAAATCTCTAAATAATCATAGAATTTTGCAATATCTTCAACTTCTTCAGGAGATTTTTGCATTAACCCTTCAAAAACTTCTCCTTTGTCACATCCCGAACCAATAATTAATCCTTTACGATGCTTTACTAGAACGGACTTTGGAATACGAGGAACTCGGAAAAACGAATTCATATGTGAAGTTGACACCAATTTAAATAAATTTTTCAATCCAACTTCATCAGTTGCCAATAAGGTACAATGCGAGGGTCTCGCCCTTTTATATGACTCGCCATTTCCTGTTTGGTGATTAAATTCATCGTGGTAGTGGATTCCTTTTTCTTCTGCTTCTTTTAACAAGATAAGCAGTAAATACCCGGTGGCCTCAGTATCATAAATCGCTCTATGATGTTGCGTTAAATCGATATTGAATTTCTTTGCCAATGAATTTAATCGGTGATTTTTCAGTTCAGGATGTAAAAATCTAGCTAATTCTAATGTATCTATGACAGGGTGGATGGTATCTTGCAAGCCACATTTTTTATACCCAACGTATAAAAAGCCCATATCAAAAGAAGCGTTATGTGCGACTAAAATGCTATCGCCAATCCAATCATGGAAATCTTTAATGACCGTTTCAATTTCTGGTGCATCAGTAACCATATCATCAGTTATGCCAGTTAAATTAATTGTGGTTGCAGACAGTGGGTGATGTGGATTCGCAAAACTTTCAAACTTGTCGATTACATTGCCGTCTTTAATCTTAACTGCTGCTAATTCAATAATAGAATCATAGACGGCTGAAAGACCCGTTGTTTCAACATCAAAGACCACGTAAGTAGCATCTGATAATTTTCTGTGCTCTTCTTCGTATGCGATGGGAACCCCATCATTTACTAAGTAAGCTTCTAACCCATAAATAATTTTAATGCCATGTTTTTTACCCGCTGCGTAAGCATCTGGGAATGATTGCACCACTGCATGATCAGTAATGGCAACTGCTGGGTGCCCCCATTTCGCTGCTTGGCCAACAAGTGCATCAACAGATGATACAGCATCCATTTGACTCATTGGAGTATGCAAATGAAGTTCTACTCGTTTTTCATCCGCTGGCGCTGTATCTTTACGGGCGTCTACTCGGATCTCCATCATATCTTGAGCCATCACAATTAAATCACGAACGAAAGTATCGTTTTGTACAGACCCTCGAACTTTCAACCAAGTCCCTTTTTTCAACAATGTCATTAATTCCGCATCTTCTTTATCACGGGAAAACATTTTAACTAAAATCGAGTCTGTATAATCGGTCATTTTAACGGTTAATAACGAACGACCACTTCGTAACTCTTTCACTTCAACATCGAACACAAATCCTTCTATCGTAATCCTGCGTTCTTCATCTTGAATTTGTTTAATTTCCATTATTGGTTCATCCGGCTTAATATTTACACCTAATTGGAATGGACCATTATTGGAAGGACCAGAAGTTGAGCGGTCTTTATCACGTTTTTGCATATCCGCAAGCGCTTTTTTACCCAGTTCTTCTTCCTCGATTCTACGTTGTTCCAAAAATGCTTGCTGCGCTTCCGCTTGTTCCGCAGCTTCTTCCACCATTTTAAAATCTACAGGCATCAATGGAAATCCATACGATGTATATACAGCTGAAATTTTTTCAGCATATTTCGATTTTAATGTACGATGTTCTATTTCTAATGCACAGGTGAATAAAACAGTTTGTCCATTAAAAGCTGGTTGTTGACCAATTAAACGGTTTCTAAGAGGTGGAGACATATCATCTATTTCCTCTAGAATAACGGGCCAATAAGAGCAAATTAAATCATGGCTTACTTCTTTATTTTCACAAGCAAGTATTAATTTCACATCTGCTATCCCTGCAAATTTTTCACGTAGTCTCGTTTGAAGAAGCAAGAATAATTCAAAAGGTAGTACCTGTTCAACTTGAATCATAAATTTCCAAACTCGCTCTTTTTTATGTACCGTCATTCTCGATAATGAGGCTGATTCAAAAAATGGCATGTATTGATCGTCTGTTAATTGCAATTGCAGTAGTAAATGTTGTAAACGTCTTTTGGCTTCAAGTATTTCAGTCACCAATGGACCTCCTCTCGTTACTGAATAAGAAAGGAAGACCTGAGAACTCGGTCTTCCTACTTCTTTGCCATGTGATTAACACAAAGTATTTTTACTAATCACTGATTGAATGTACGAAAAAATGTTTGTAAATGGTCTAATACTTCTTCTCTACTCCACTCAAATGATTCACCAGAATGACGAATTTTCACTTCAACAATGCCTTCTGATGCTTTTTTTCCAACTGTTATTCGAATTGGAAGTCCGATTAAATCTGCATCCGCAAACTTAACTCCCGCACGCTCAGCACGGTCATCATATAACACATCATAACGATATGATTTAAGAAGCTTGTATAAATCATCGGCTAAAGCCACTTGTGCTTCTTCTTTCGTATTTACAGGTACTAAGTGAACGTCATATGGCGAAACAGCCCCAGGCCAAGTAAATCCTTTTTCATCTTGGTATTGTTCGGCTACAGCTGCCATGACTCTAGAAACGCCGATTCCATAACAACCCATAATGTAAGGTTGACTACGTCCATTGTCATCTAAGAAAGTACCATTCATTGGTTCAGAATAAGTCGTTCCCAATTTAAATACATGTCCTACTTCAATCCCTTTAGCAAAGACAATTGTTCCTTTGCCATCTGGTGATGGGTCGCCTTCCATAATGAAACGAAGATCTTCATATAAGTCAACTGCGAAATCTCTTTCTGGGTTCACATTAGTCAGATGAACAGAAGCCTCATTCGCCCCACAAACACCGTTTCGAATAGAAGCAACTGCGTGATCTGCTAAAACTTTTACACCAACCGGAAGTTTAACAGGACCTAGTGATCCAACTTCACATTGCATTAATTGTTTCGTTTCTTCTTCGCTAGCCAATTCAATTGTTTTTACTTGTAAGGCATTTTTCACCTTAATGTCATTAATTTCATGGTCGCCACGTGCTAAAACGATAACAAATTCTTCATCAGCTTTAAACACTAATGTTTTGATACATTGTTGTGGACTTACATTCAAGAAACTAGAAACTTGCTCAATTGTTTTTTGGTCCGGTGTGTTTACTTTTTCCATTTCAAGTAACTCTTCAGTTGATACGTCGTACTTCATATTCACTTCAGCCATTTCAATATTTGCAGCAAAATCAGATGAGTCTGAATAAGCAATTGTATCTTCTCCAATTTCCGAAAGCACCATGAATTCATGCGTGTCTTTTCCGCCAATAGCACCTGAATCTGCAATTACTGCTCTGAAATTAAGTCCTAAACGTGTAAAGATTCGTGAATAAGCTTGAACCATATCTTCATAAGTTTGGTCTAAACTTTCACGTGTTGCATGGAACGAATAAGCATCCTTCATTAGGAATTCTCTTCCGCGCAACAAACCGAAACGGGGACGTTTTTCATCTCTGAATTTCGATTGAATTTGATAAAGCGTTAAAGGTAATTTTTTATAAGATTTTATTTCATCACGCAAAAGTGACGTAATCACTTCTTCATGTGTTGCACCAAGCGCAAATTCACGATTATGTCTGTCTTTTAAGCGCATCAACTCTGGCCCATATGAATACCAACGACCTGTTTCTTGCCATAGTTCAGCTTGTTGCATAGCAGGCATTAGCACTTCAACGCTATTAATAGCATCCATTTCTTCGCGAACGATTTGTTCTACCTTTTGTAGAACTCGTTTACCAAGTGGTAAGAATGAATAAATTCCACTTGTGTTTTGACGAATGAATCCAGATCTTAATAACATTTGATGTGACTTAACATCTGCATCTGCTGGCGTTTCTCGTAGTGTTGGTATAAAAGTTTGACTCTGTTTCATAAATAAATAAGCTCCTCAAACGAATACGTATTTTGGTGATTTTTGAATTCTTTAGTTAGACACACTGCGTTAGTGAAATGTCTTCGAGACCACTAGCTATTAAGCTTAGGTGAGATCTCTTTATGTGAATATCTTCATTGACAATGAATTAAGTATTAATTAAAAGAAAAATCGTTGAATATCGTTCCATGTTACAACAACCATAAGAACCATTAGTAACATAATTCCAACGAAATGAACCATGCCTTCTTTTTGTCGGTCAATCGGTTTTCCACGAATTGCTTCGAACAAGAAGAATAGTAAGCGGCCACCATCTAAAGCAGGTAGTGGAAGTAAATTCATAATCCCCAAATTAATACTTAAAATAGCTGCCCAATTCATTAAATTGAACACGCCGTATTGCGCAACTTCTTCAGTAGCTTTATAAATCCCTACCGGACCAGACAATGCATCGATAGTAAACTGACCTGTTACAAGCATGCCGAGTAGTTCAAAGATTTTGAGAATCCATGTATATGTTTGTTCTGCGCCATAAGCAACTGCTTTAAGCGGATTTTTTTCAACTGGACTTTCATATAACACACCAATTTGACCAAAAGTTTGTCCTTTTTGTTCAATTGTTTTTGGCGTAATGTTCGATTGTAAGGTTTCTCCATCACGTACATATTCAAAATTCAGCTCTTTGCCGGGACTTTCTTGAATCTTTCCGGCTAATTGTTGCCATGAATCAATTGCCTGACCGTTAATTTTAGTTATTAAATCTCCTTCTTGAATGCCTGCTTCAATTGCGGGGCCGTTATCTTGAACACCAGAAATCACTGGTTCGTAGGTAGGAACACCTTGAAGCAATCCAATCGCTAAGAAAATGAAAAAAGCCAAAATGAAATTAAATAAAGGTCCTGCAAAGATAGCCATCGCTCGTTTCCCAATCGATTTCGAACCGAATTGACGATCGTAAGGAGCAATAAGTGTATCCTTGCCATTTTCAGAAATGACAGCATTTCGAGAAACTGAATAACGTACTAAACGTTCTTCTTCATCATAGCCTTCTATCCACAAACCTTTTTCTAAATCTGACCGTTCAACTTCTAGAAAAAGCATGTCTGGTAAAAGTTTATTTTGATTTAAAACAATTTTTGTGACTTCTTCATTTCGATTAAGAAGCAATCCGACACGAAAACCGGGTTGTAATTCAACCGAGTCCATGTCTTCACCAGCCATACGCACATATCCACCTAACGGTAATAAACGGATGGTATATAAAGTTTCACCTTTCGTAAATCCTAAAATTTTCGGTCCAAAACCAATGGCAAATTCTCTGACCATAATCCCTGCTCTTTTGGCGAAAATAAAATGTCCTAATTCATGAAAGAAAACAAGTGATCCAAAAATTAATATAAACGCAATGGTTGATTCCATGGTATCCCACCTTTATCTAGCTTTTCAGTTCACTCAAAGCTTTAATTATTTTACCATGTTTTGAATGGCTTTTCTTGTTTCAGCGTCCACATGAAGAATTGTCTCCAAATCAGGTTTTGAAACAATTTGATGTTCGTCCATGATTCTTTCAATCAACTCTTCAATTTCCAGGAATGAAATACGTTCTTCCAGGAATAAGGCTACTGCCGCTTCATTTGCAGCATTTAGAACAGTTGTCATTGTCCCGCCAGCTCGTCCTGCATCATAGGCTAACTTCAAAGCATGGAATCGTTTCATATTCATTTCTTCAAAATGAAGTTTGCCTATTTCGACCAAGTTTAACCGTTTTGCATTCTTTCTAGGCAAACGATTCGGATACGATAATGCATATTGGATAGGTACTCTCATATCAGGTGTACCTAATTGGGCCATGATGCTTGTATCTTGGAATTCCACCATTGAATGAATGATACTTTCCCTATGTAATACCACTTCAATATCATCATAAGGAATATCAAATAACACATGAGCTTCAATGACTTCTAAACCTTTGTTCATCATTGTAGCTGAATCGATTGTAATCTTGGCGCCCATCGACCAATTCGGATGATTTAAAGCATCTTTAATGGTTACATTGGCTAATTCTTCTCTCGTCTTATCACGGAAGCTGCCTCCAGATGCTGTTAAAATCAGTTTACTGATCTCACTGCGGTTTTCTCCATTCATTGATTGAAAAAGTGCTGAATGTTCACTATCCACAGGTAATATAGAGGTCTGGTATTTTTCAGCGGCAGCCATAACGAGATGTCCTGCTGTTACGAGTGTTTCTTTATTGGCCAAAGCGATAGTCTTCTGTTGTTTAATAGCTTCTAATGTTGATTCTAAACCTACGCTTCCTAAAACCGCATTCACAAGTACACTCGTATCAGAGTGGGTTGCGACCTCAACTAACCCCTTCGAGCCATAAGTGAATTGAATTTTAGGGAATTCTTGTTGAAGCACTCGAGAATCAGATTCTTCTTGAACAGACACTAGCGAAGGGTTGAAATCACGAAGAATCTCACGTGCTTTGTCCAAGTTGCGGCCAACAGAAAAGGCAACTAAATTAAATTCTTCTGGATGTTCTTTTATAATATCAAGTGTTTGTATTCCTATTGATCCTGTAGCGCCTAATAAACTTATATGCTTCGTCATGCAATTCAATCCCCTTTATGCAACAAAATGCAAGAAATGTAATAATGGTAGGACGAACAATAAACTATCGAATCGGTCTAATATTCCTCCGTGCCCAGGTAAAATATCGCCTGAATCCTTTACTTGGTATTGTCGCTTTAAAGCAGATTCAACTAAATCACCTATTTGCCCAAAAATAGAAGCAATGATTGTAACAATGATTAAAGCAATGATTGAAATTGGGAAAGGAGAGATGAACTGAAAAATGAGCGCAAAAACAATGGCCGTTATAATCCCGCCAACAAAACCTTCAATGGTTTTGTTCGGTGAAATATCAGGCCATAATTTGTTTTTACCAAATTTTTTGCCTATGAAATAGGCACCTGAGTCCGTTGTCCACACAATTCCTAATGCAAAAATGACATATTCAATACCAGCCATTCGCGTTTCAACAAAATAGAAAAATCCGATTCCAATATATAGAGCACCTAAAATCGAAAAGGCTGCATCATCAAAATTAAAGCGATTTTTTACTACAACAATATAAGTTAATAAAATTAATATGGTTATAAGTGCTAAATCTATTTTTGTGTAGCTAGTTAAATCCATTAATTGATTTGCCCATTTGGTAGGTAATAAAAATACAAACAAAGCAAACAATGAAATTAATCCTGGAACAGAAAAAAGGGATAGTCCCTTCATCTTTAAAATTTCATATAAAGCTACAGTTGCCATCGCATACACCAATATAGTGAATGGTAGACCTCCTAAAATGACAATCGGTATAAAAAATGCAGCAGCTATCACAGCTGTGAGTATGCGTTGTTTCAAGTGCTTTACTCCCCTTTCAATCCTCCGTAACGTCTATTCCTTTTCTGATAGCTCTCCACTGCATCAAGTAAACAACTTTCATCAAAATCAGGCCATAACGTATCAGTAAACCAAAATTCTGTATAAGCTAATTGCCATAACATGAAATTACTAAGACGTACTTCCCCACTTGTACGAATTAAAAGGTCCGGTTCAGGTAATGAGCAAGTCATTAAATGTTGTGAAAGCATTTCTTCTGTAATTTCAGAAGGCAGTAGCTTGCCTTGTTTCACTTGTTCAGCAAGACTTTGAGTTGCTTTTGTAATTTCTGAGCGACTTCCATAGTTTAATGCAAAGTTTAAAACTAATCCTGTATTGTCTTTTGTTGCAAGCATTGCTTTATTAACAGCAGCGTGTGTATGTGGTGGAATTGAATCGATTTCTCCCATCATTTCGACACGAACATTTTGTTCAATCAGTTCTGGTAAATACGTACCTAAAAATTCTTCCGGCAACCTCATGAGAAAATCGACTTCCATTTTTGGTCGTTTCCAATTTTCGGTTGAGAAAGCATATACAGTTAAGGCTTTCACGCCTAGATCATTCGCTAATCGTGTGATTTTTCTAACGGTTTTCATGCCTTCATGATGTCCAGCTACTCTAGGAAGTGCACGTTTTTTTGCCCATCTCCCGTTACCATCCATAATAATGGCAATGTGAGTAGGTATCATTTCATTTTTCACTAGCGAAATTCGTTCCGCTAACATTAGGTTCGGTCGTTCAGTATTACGCCGAAAGAGTTTATTCAACATATTGGAGCCTCCACTTTACTTACATCTCGGAACGGTTTCTTTCTTATCATAACAAAAAATGCTGGCATATTCTTCATTCTGACGAAAAAAAAGACGTCCTAGTAGTAAGGACGTCTTCATTAAAAGAAAGTTCTACCGTTAAGAAAGAAAATTAGGATAAGGTTAGGACGATTCTTTAAACCTCTAAAATTTCTTTTTCTTTATCTTTTGCAACTTGATCAATTTTCACAATATGATCATCCGTTAATTTTTGAACATCTTCTGTGAAGCTGCGTAAATCATCTTCAGTGATATCACCATTTTTTTCCAACTTTTTCAATTCATCATTTGCATCACGACGGATGTTGCGAATTCCAACTTTTGCTTCTTCAGCTTCTTTTTTAACCACTTTAACTAAATCTTTACGACGTTCTTCAGTTAACGCTGGAATGGCAATTCGAATCAACGTTCCATCATTAGACGGAGAAATACCAAGATCAGATTTCAGAATTGCTTTTTCAATGTCACCAAGTGAAGACTTATCGTAAGGTTGAATCGTGATCAAACGAGCTTCTGGCGTCGCAACTCCAGCAATTTGATTAATAGGTGTTGGAGCACCGTAGTAATCAACAAAGATTTTATCAAGCAATGAAGCACTTGCACGACCTGCACGAATCGTTGAAAGTTCACGAGTCAATGCTTGAATTGCTTTTGTCATTCTTTCAGTAGTTTGATTTAATACTTCTTTAGTCAATTTGAGTTCCTCCTAACAACTGTTCCGATTTTTTCACCTAATACAACACGTTTAATATTTCCATGTTCCATTATTGAGAATACGATAAGCGGAATATCATTGTCCATACATAAGGTTGATGCTGTAGAATCCATCACTTGCAGACCTTGTTGGATAACTTCTAAGAAAGATAACTCATCATATTTTTTAGCATTACTATTTGTTTTAGGATCGTCTGAATAAACACCGTCAACATTGTTTTTACCCATTAAAATAACATCTGCTTCAATTTCTGCTGCTCTAAGAGCCGCTGTCGTATCAGTAGAGAAATAAGGATTTCCAGTACCTGCTGCAAAAATCACAACACGTTTCTTTTCAAGATGACGAATTGCTTTTCTACGAATATATGGCTCAGCAACTTGTCTCATCTCAATCGATGATTGAACCCGAGTTTCAATGCCGACTTTTTCTAAAGAGTCTTGCAAGGCTAATGAATTCATAACGGTTGCTAACATGCCCATATAATCGGCTGTAGCACGATCCATTCCCATTTCACTACCTATTTTCCCACGCCAAATGTTTCCGCCGCCAACTACTACAGCAACTTCCACACCTAACTCAACTACTTCTTTTACTTGTTCTGCAACTGACATAATAATTTGGGGTGATAGACCAAAACCTTGCTCCCCTGCTAATGCTTCTCCGCTTAGCTTTAGTACAACTCTTTTGTATTGTGGTTCGCTCATAGGAATCCTCCATCACACTTTTTTGTGGAAAAATAGGGAACACAAAATCGTGCCCCCTAGGTAAAATCGTATAATTGGATGTATATTCTGTTCATCACATAAAGTGATTAACTGAATAATAATTACCCTTTGTTAACTTGGCTCATAACTTCTTCAGCGAAGTTATCTTGACGTTTTTCAATTCCTTCACCAACAGAGTAACGAACGAATTCTGTTACTGTTCCGCCAGTTGAGTTAACGAAATCACGTACTTTTTGATCTGAATTTTTAACGAAAGATTGATCTAAAAGACAAACCTCTTCAAAATACTTACCAAGACGACCTTCAACCATTTTAGCAACAATGTTTTCTGGTTTGCCTTCGTTTAAAGCTTGCTCAGTTAACACTTTACGCTCGCGGTCAACTTCTTCTTCAGAAACTTCATCACGAGAAATGAATTGCGGGTTTAATGCAGCAACATGCATTGCAACATCTTTAGCAGCTTGCTCGTTTGTAGATCCTTCAAGCATTACCAATACGCCAATACGTCCACCCATATGAAGGTAAGGACCGAAAGCATCATTGTCTGTTTTTGTACGAACAACAAATCGACGTAAAGTGATTTTTTCACCAATTTTAGCAATTGCATTTGAAATGTGATCAGCTACTGTAAGACCATTTGGAAGTGTCGAAGCTGTTGCTTCTTCAACTGAAGCTGGTTTAGTCGCTAACAAGTGTTCAGCTAATTCTTTAACAAGTACTTGGAAGCCTTCGTTTTTAGCAACGAAGTCAGTCTCAGCATTTACTTCAAGAAGTACTGCCTCATTACCTTTTACTAAAATAGATGTTGTACCTTCAGCAGCAATACGGTCTGCTTTTTTAGCAGCACTTGAAAGACCTTTTTCACGTAAGAAATCGATTGCCTCTTCAAGATTACCATTTGTTTCTACTAATGCTTTTTTACAGTCCATCATACCTGCGCCTGTTTTTTCACGTAATTCTTTTACCATTTGAGCTGTAACTGCCATTATTGTTTCCTCCTATCAATATATATGAGTGTCTTTTTCTCAAAAAAAGGTGATAAGGGGTTTAGCCGCTTATCACCTTTATCGTACATGTGAATTATTCTGCAGCAGCTTCAGCTGGAGCTTGTTCTTCACCTTGTCTTGATTCCATTAAAGCATCTGCCATTTTAGCTGTTAATAATTTAACGGCACGAATCGCATCATCATTTGCTGGAATTACATAATCAATTTCATCAGGGTCACAGTTAGTATCTACAATTCCAACGATTGGAATGTGTAATTTGATAGCTTCTGCAACAGCAATACGCTCTTTACGTGGGTCAACGATGAACATAACATCTGGAGTCCCTTTCATGTCGCGAATACCGCCTAAGAATTTAACAAGACGTTCGTGTTCTTTTTTAAGTTGTCCTACTTCTTTTTTAGGAAGAACTGTGAATGTACCGTCTTCTTCCATTTTTTCGATAGCTTTCATACGATTAACTCGTTTTTGAATAGTACCGAAGTTAGTTAGTGTACCACCCAACCAACGTTGGTTAATGTAGTACATACCTGAACGCTCTGCTTCTTCTTTGATAGCATCTTGTGCTTGTTTTTTCGTACCTACGAAAAGAACTTTACCACCATCTGCTCCAACTTGACGCATGAAAGCATAAGCTTCTTCAAGTTTCTTAACTGTTTTTTGTAGATCGATGATGTAGATTCCGTTACGTTCAACAAAAATGTATTTTTTCATTTTTGGATTCCAACGGCGAGTTTGGTGACCGAAGTGTACACCAGCTTCAAGTAATTGTTTCATTGAAATTACTGACATTTTTTGTTTCCTCCTGGTTTGGTTTAATTTCCCTCCGCATTCTTCAACTAGAGCACAAGACCTTAATTTAATAAGGACCACTTGTCACTATCCAAATGCGTGTGTGATAACACCATTTGATAATATACCATATATAAAATAGTACTGCAACCTATTCATGGTGAAATTTTAACATAAGCTCAATTTCAGTTTTCCCTTTTCCTAATTGCTTAGCGATTTCTTCAATTGATTTACCAGCATTTGATAAAGCTAAAACTTGATTTTGTGGAGTTAGTTCATTTTTACTCTCTACTGTTTCTTTAACAGGGGAAGCTTGTTGATAAAGTTTTGCAACTGCACTTTTCGAAACAGTTGACCGAGGTGAAAATGGAATCTCATCTATTGGTGTTTTTTCTTCTACTTTTATAAGGTGATTCGTTTCCTTCGTTATAGCCAACTCTTCGATTAAACGGTTATTTTCGTCTTTTATTTCAAATAAATACGCACTTACTGCATCGTCCATTTCTTTCATAAATTCTTCGTGTTGCTTTTCTATATCTTTCGCATTAGATAGTCTAGTAAATAATAATGCGATTAGAAAAAAAGAAACAAATTGAAGAATAAATAAGAATGTTAATAACACACCTGACATAGATACTCCTATCCACTAAAGTCCACAAAATTCCCTTTATAGGGATGCTTTGACACAACTTTAGTTTCTATACTATTTTCTTCTTGTTCCTCTTGCTGTTCAGAATCATGTTGTTTTGGATCTTTCTCTTGATGTAATTCTTCAGCATGCAATGTCGTCGTAACGGTAGAACGATTTCGTTCTAATTGTCGCATCATGGCATCAGAAGCCGCTTCTTGGTTTCTCAATGTTAACTGATTTGCTGTATCAGACATCTTGCCAGCGTCAAATGTTTTGGGTATGGCAATTTGTAATTCGACACCTTTTAGGCTCATATGTTTTCCCCCAATTAGGCATTTAACATTTCACTGGTTAAATACTTTCGTAACTTAAAAAGGGCTTTAGAATGAATTTGTGAAATTCTTGAGGTCGATAAATTTAGCATTTCACCGATTTCGGTTAGTGTTAACTCTTCTGTATAGAACAAACTAAGGACTAGTTGTTCTTTTTCGTTTAATAATTTTATGCGATCAGCAAGGTCTCCTAATAATTCAACCTTTACCAGTTGTTGCTCTGGTGATTTCGTTTCGACATCACGAATGACAAATGATTTGCCTTCAGCCTCTTCACTGTCTTGTATTTGTTCATCAATCGACAAGACATTTGAAAAGAAATGTTCTTGGACGGTTCGGTAAATATCATCAACAGGTAAATCAACATGCGCAGCCACTTCTTCAGGTGTCGCATGCCTCATCAATTTTTGTTCTAATTCTTCAATATTAGCCTCTAACTTTTTAGCCTTTTCTCGAGTTGATCGTGGAAGCCAATCTTCTTTTCTTAAACCATCAATAATTGCTCCTCGAACACGGAACGATGCATATGTATCAAATTTCAAGTCCCTTTGAGGCTCAAATTTATTAAGCGCATCGAATAACCCCATCATCCCTAAACTTTTCAAGTCATCTTTTGAGACATTCTTGGGTAGACCTGCACCAATTCTTTGGACATGATAATTAACCAAGGGGGTATATTTACGGATTAACAAATCGCCTGCATCTGGATCTTTTTCGTTTATCCATAGTTGCCAGTTACGTTGTTCGTCGGATTGATTGGATTGTGTCATCGAATCCCCCTATCATTTGTAAAAAAATATATTTAAGAACATTATAACAAATATTTCGACAAAAAGGGCAGCTGAATACACTCAGCTGCCCATGAATTAGACAAATAAAATAAACGTTGATTTTCATTGCGGTGGACGCTTTCCGCGGGCAAGACTTCAGCCGCTTCCCTCGCTATGCTCAGTCCAGGTCTTCAGTTCTTGCTGATTCCGCTGGAGTCGCCACCTCCATTTCAATCAACTGAAAATGATGTAAATATGAATATAATTATCTGTATTTTTGTTCATATAATTATAAACACCTTTTACTATATTACTTCAAACTGCAACATAGGGTAGTTGCAAGTTATTACACTGAGCGTTTACGTGTTAGATTTCTTATCGTAAAACAGCTATATCAACGATTGGTTTGCTTGTGAAGTTATCATGAATATAACTTACCGTATGTTGATATAAAGTACAGTGTCAAAATGAGTGACTATTTCTTGAGACACCTGTGGAAAACGAAACACGTTAAACAATAAATTTCAATTGTTAAAGCCTTAAAGCCTTGGAAATGAAACTTTATTTTTTTAATCATAATTTAAGGCAGCTGAATATATTCAGCTGCCTTAAATATCTGTATTATTCATCTTTCAATAATTGCTTTACGACTGCAGCCATTTCTTCAGCTGATGGGTTCGTTTCGTTGGATTTTTGTTGTGCAATCTCCACTTGTTCAATTAAGTCTAAAACTGGCATCTCTTCAGATTGCCATACGTAATAGAGGGAATATCGAATAATAAATGTGAGAAGGAATAATACTAAGGCCCAAATAAACGAACCGGTCAGTATGGATATGGGTGTGCCATTAGGTAAAGCAAGAGCAAAATACAATGAAAAGGCAATTAAAGCTGCCCAACAATTAGATAATATAGAACCAACCATTAGATATCAATCACTCCTTGGTTAACCGTTCGAATATTTAATAGTCCAGTAGATGGGTCAAATTCAATCGTTCTCCCACTGCTACCGCCTGTTTCTTCTGCGATTAATGGAATTTTAAACTGTAGCAAACATGCCTTTACCGCTTCTACGTTTCGGGGCCCAATTCGTAAAGTATCTCTGCTTGATGCAAATTGGAACATTTGTGCGCCGCCAGCAATTTTTGCTTTCAGTTTAAATGGTTGAACACCTTCAAGTTTTAACTGTTCGATCATGGCAGGTATACCAGTATCAGCGAATTTCGCAAGATTGATTGACTCAGTGCGATTAAGACTTGAGTCAGGTAACATAACGTGGACTAATCCAGCAATTTTTTGGAACTCATTATACAAAACTACACCCACACAAGACCCAAGACCAGATGTCCGAATTGTATCCGGATTCTTTGCCACATTCATATCTGCAATACCTACTTTGACAACCTGCCTTGTAATGATCATGGTAAGGTAACTCCTAATGATTTAAAAATGGAATCAAACGATTCTGGGTCAGGAAGTAAAAAGAAATGGCCTCTCACATCTTCTGAACCCGGCACATCTTCTTCATGAATAGCTGTGTCAATTACAATAACGTAGTCGCTAACTTGAGACAATTCAACTAAACCAAAACTAATAATTGCTCCTACCATGTCAACCGTTAATGCTGGCACAGTAGGATATATTTTTAATCTCGTGAAATCTGAAAGTGCCGATAGATAGGAACCTGATAAAATATTCCCTAGCTCTTGCATTGCCGAAATTCCAATCTCTGATAATGGTGGTTTTTCAAAATCAAATGTTGGATCTTGTATTAAGTTTCGAATGAAAGCATTTGATTGTTCAATTGGTAGTATAAAAAACATACTACCTGAAACATCTCCCTCAATTCGTAGATAAATAGCCGTTACGACATTATCTGGTCCACCAGCAAGATCCATCATGTCATCAAAAGACACCATTTCAACTTTTGGAACTTTCATATCGATTTTCTTATTTAAAAGACTGGATAATGCTGTGGCTGCATGAGCAGCTCCAATATTCCCAATTTCTTTTAAAACATCTAGATGGATAGATGTAATATTTTGATGAATCCCCATATTATATGGCCTGCTTAATTGGATTCAATACCTTTTCTAATTGCAGCATGACAAGCAGTCGACGTTCCAGTTTTGCAACGCCTCCAATAAATTCGGATTCAATTGAACCGACTACATCAGGTTGAGGTTCGATTGCGGATAAAGGAATGTCCAATACATCATTTGCAGCATCGACGATTAATCCTACTTCCATATCCTCAAGCTTAATCATAATCATACGAGATTGTTCATTGGCTTCACTTGCCTGCAAGTTAAAACGTTCACGTAAATCGATGATTGGTGTGACTACACCACGTAAGTTAATAACTCCTTTTACAAATGAAGGTGTTTTAGGTACACGTGTAATGTGCATCATTTTTTCAATTGACTGCACTTGGCTTACTGGAATTACATATTCTTTATTCATTAGTTCAAATACGATAACTTTTAAATCATCCATTGCTTTTAATTCTGTCATTTTTCCGCACCCTCTCCGAGTGAACTATTTGATCAATGCATTACAATCAACAATCAATGCCACTTTACCGTTTCCTAAAATGGTTGCACCTGAAATGGCAAATACACTTGATAAATAATTACCTAATGATTTAAGTACAATTTCTTGTTGACCAACAAATGAATCAACAACTAGTCCAGCCATTTTGTCACCTTTGCGAACAATAACTACTGATAAAAACTCTTCATCGCTCTGTTCATTTCTTGGAACACTGAAGACGTCATCCAAGAATACAAGAGGAACAACTTTGCCACGGAAATCAATTACCTTTTGGTTGTGAGCATTTAATATATCAGTTGAACGAATAATTGCTGTTTCAATAATTGATGATAATGGGATTGCAAACATTTCTTCTTCAATTTCAACAAGCATTACTGAAATAATAGACAATGTTAATGGCAATTGAATCGAGAATAATGAACCTTTCCCTTCAGTTGAATCAATCGTGATAAATCCACCTAAAGATTCTATGGTCGATTTCACTACATCAAGTCCAACACCACGACCAGAAACATCTGAAATGGTATCAGCAGTTGAGAAGCCAGATGCCATTATCAATTCAAACACTTGCTTATCGGTCATCGTTGCAGCCATTTCATTTGTAACGATTCCTTTAGAAATTGCTTTATTTAAAACTTTGTCTCGGTTAATCCCTGCTCCATCATCTTCTAGCTCGATAAATACATGGTTCCCACTATGATAAGCTCTCAAAACAACTGTACCTTCTTCAGGTTTACCATTCGCTACACGAATTTCTGGTCGTTCTACGCCGTGATCAAGTGCATTTCGTATTAAGTGAACAAGTGGGTCTCCAATTTCATCAATAACTGTTCGGTCAAGTTCAGTTTCTGCACCGATGATTTCAAGGTTAATTTTCTTATTCAAATCACGCGCTAACTGACGAACCATTTTAGGGAATCGATTAAATACTGTCTCTACCTGAACCATACGCATTGTTAAAATAATTGTCTGTAAGTCTCCGGAGATTCTTGTCATGCGTTCGACAGTTTCATCTAATTCGCTATGGTTTAACTCTGATGAAATTGACTGCAGTCTTCCTCGGTCAATTACAAGTTCTTCAAATAGATTCATTAAAATATCTAATCTCTCGATATTTACACGAATTGTTTTATTTCCAGCTTGTACACCTTTTGATGGAGCGTTAGTTGCATTTTGAGCAACAGCCACATCATTTGATGAACTTGTATTTTGAGATTGATTTTCATTTTCTACAACTGGGGATTCATTATTTCTAGATTGTAATTGTTCAATCGTCACTGAATGAACGACGACTTCCACAACCTCAGAAACTTTCATTAATTTCTTTTGAACATCTTCAGCGGGTTCGTTGGTAACTAATGATACATGGAATTGAGTATCGAACTGCTCACTTTCTAACTGATCTACTGATGGGGAAGACTTAATGACATCGCCCATTTTTTCAAGTAATTCAAATACCATAAAGACACGTGCAGCTTTCAATAAACAGTCTTCACGTAAGCTTACAGAAATTTCATATGTATTAAAACCTTGCTCATGTGATTGAGAGATGACGGTTAGTTCGAATTCATCGTATGTTAAGAATGAATGTTGTTTCGTTTCTTCTACAGTTGTTGCGGCAATTTCAGAAGTATCAACTACTGCTAATTCACCTTTTTCTATGGCATTTAAATCTTTAACAGTTGCGCTTACATCGCGCTTTCCTGTTCCACCACTCGCTATGTCCATAACCATTGCTTCTAAATGATCCACTGCAGTAAAGACCACATCAAGAATAGCCGTCGTCACGACAATTTTTTCATTTCGAATGGCATCAAGGACGTTCTCCATTTTGTGTGTTAAATCTGCTGTGTCTTCATACCCCATTGTTGCTGACATCCCTTTTAAAGTATGTGCAGAACGGAAAATCTCATTTACAATTCTTAAATCTGAAGGATTTTTTTCTAATTCCAACAAATTTTCATTACATGCTTGTAAATGTTCTTTGCTTTCTTCGATGAACATTTCTAAATATTGACTCATCTCCATTGAATGGCACCCCTTTAAGGCAAGAATTTCATGATTATTTTCGCTATATCATCGACATCTGCCACGTCGTCGATTAAACCCGTTTCAAATGCAGCTTTTGGCATGCCGTATACAATACATGTATCGGCAGATTCACCGATTGCTTTTACTACACCTTTTTCTTTCAGTTGAATTAAGCCCTTAGATCCGTCTGAACCCATCCCCGTCATAATAACGGCAATTTTATCAACATCCGATAAAAGACTTGCACTTTCAAATAAGACATCCACTGAGGGACGATGTCCGACTCGAGGTGGAAGTTGGTTATTTAATTCAACCGCATAGTTCGTACCTATACGCGCAAGTTGTAAATGAAAGCCTCCTGGTGCTATATAGGCCGTTCCATCCATGAGTACTTCACCATGCTCCGCTTCTTTCACATGAATCTCCGATAATTGGTCAAGTCGGTTAGCAAGTGATTTTGTAAATCCAGCAGGCATATGCTGTACAACTAATATCGGCGAGTTTATGTTTTTTGGAAGTCTTGTTAAAACTTCTTGTAAAGCACGTGGTCCACCTGTTGAAGTTCCGATTAAAACTATTTTTTTTCGTGACGTCACCCATTTGTGTTCATTTGATTTTTCAGAAGTCGCAGCTATAGGTAATGTGCGTTCGCGATCTTTTTCATTTACCGTTTTTTTCGGAAGCTTACTTACTTCCGTGTTTCGAATTTTTTTTACCGGAACTTGAGAGGCGTGGAAAATTTTTTCTACTAACTCATCTTTGACCTTGTGTAAATCAAGTGAAATGGTTCCACTTGGTTTTGCAACAAAATCGACAGCTCCATATTCCATCGCAAGCATCGTGTTTTCTGTTCCACTCTCCGTAGTACTCGATAACATAACAATAGGAACAGGATATTCTGCCATAATTAGTTTTAACGCTTCAATGCCATTCATCTCCGGCATTTCTACATCCATCGTGACAACATCCGGTTTTAGGGACTTCATTTTTAATAAAGCATCTTTCCCATTTCGCGCTGTTCCAACGACATCAATTTGAGGATGATCAGTAAAAAAGTCACTAATAAGTTTTCGCATAAATGCAGAATCATCAACGATGAGTAACTTTTTCTTTTCGCCTAAAATCATGTTAGTCACGACCTTTCTTAAACATGTTTTTCAAACGAATGATAAAAGTATTTTGTTGTTCATTTGCATGTACTTCTTCTTGCGAAGATTCTATAAAACGATTCGTCATTACACGAAGTGTTTTTGAAATTTCAGCTTCTGGATACAAGATTGAGAAAGGCATTTGCTCTTTTACAGCTTTTCTAACGGCCGGATCTTCTGGAAGTGATCCTAATATCGTAACGTCCTTATCAAGAAACTTAGACATAGCAAAGGAAAGTCTCGTTACTGTGTCCCTTCCTTCTTCTGCAGTAAAAGCCCGATTACAAACAACATAAAAATTCTTTTCTGGATCCTTAAAATGAATATACTTCATCATAGAATACGCGTCTGTTATAGCAGTTGGCTCAGCAGTCGATATCACAATGACATCGTCCACAGCTACGATTAAATCTAAAATCTTATTTGTAGCACCTGCGCCCATATCGAACAAAATAACATCGTATTCTTTTTGGAAATGTTCAAATGCTTGGATTAACCGATCAAACATCTCATCAGTCCATTCCAATACACCATTCAATCCAGATCCACCTGATATATACTTCATACCATTAGGTCCTTCGTACATAACACTTTCCAATGACTGTTTTCCATCTAAATAATCTTTTAAATTCGTAGGGACACTTTTCCCTAATAAAATATGAATATTGCCCATACCAATGTCCATATCGATAACGACAATCTTTTTACCTAATGAAGCTAGCATGGAAGAAAAGTTTAATGAAAAATTACTCTTTCCCACTCCACCTTTCCCACTAACTACAGCGATAGAGCGACCAATTTGACCTTGGTTACGAAGCATATGCATTCGAAGTGACTCAGCTTGATCTCTCATCTTCATACTCCTTAAAAAGTAACTTTAATAAAGAATCAACTGAAGCTTCATTTATATCTTCCGGGACTTCTTGCCCATCCGTATAGTAAGCAAGTCCCTTATTATATTTAATCATTAAATTGATCATAGAGCCAATAGAATTTGTTTCATCAGCTTTCGTGAAAATAAATTGTTCGATGGGAAACGAGCTAAACTGTTCAATAATCGTTTCCATATCTTTCTCTTTTGAAGTACTTGATAGAACTAAATACGATTCAACATTGTCTTCAAATTGAATCAGCTTTTTCACGTCTTCTACAAACTTCACTTCTTTATAGTTACGACCTGCCGTATCAATGAATACCAAATCGTAGTCTTTATAAGTTTCCATCGCCTTTTTGAAATCTTCGCTATTATAGACGATTTCCACTGGGGCTTGCAGTAAACCAGCGTACGTTTTCAATTGCTCGATTGCGGCAATTCGGTATGTATCTGTTGTAATAAAACCAATTTTCTTTTTCTTTTGTAAAACAGAGTGAGCAGCCATCTTGGCAATCGTTGTCGTTTTTCCAACTCCAGTTGGACCAAGGACATTAATGTACTTCTTTTGATAGGAAAGGCCACCAAATGGAACATCTTTTAAAGCTCCTTTTAAGACTTGAGTGGCAATTTGACGATATGATAGGGATTGTTTATTTAAATCATTTTCATTTACATGTTCAAAAAGCTCATCACCAATACGTGTGATAAGCTCTTCATTTATTTCATGATTACGTAAATATTGAAGGAAAGACTCAATGTCTTCCGTATATTTTTTTGTTTCAACTGGTCGCTGCAATGATTGAACAAGCATTTTGATATCACTTAACTCTTTTTTTAGTTCACTTGGAACGACTTCTTCTTTTTTAACACTTGATATCATTTCTTTTTGAAGTGGTTGAACAGGTTGAAGTGGTGTTTCATATTTATCCATTCCAGCAACAACTTCAATGGTTTTCTTTTTAAAGAGACCCAAAAACCCCTTCGTATAAACTACTTTTGAATTTAAAATCACCGCGTCATCACCTAAATCGGCACGAACTTTGCTCATAGCCTCTGTCATTGTGACTGCTGAATATTTTTTCATTTTCATTCTACGTTCACCACCCCAACACTTTGTACTTCAATCGATGATTCCAGTTCGTTGTATGAAAGAATCGGAATTTGCGGGAAATAACGCTCTGTCATTTGTCTCAAGTACAACCGTACCGCTGGCGAACATAATACAACCGGCGATTGTTCAATGAGAGAAACCCGATCGACTTCCTTCGCAATGGACTCTAAAATATTTTGAGAATCACTAGGATCAATTGACAAATAATTCCCATGTTCTGTTTGTTGAATACTATCAGCAATTAGTTTTTCGACTCTACCTGATACCGTTAATACTTTTAAATTAGCTTGCGTACCAGCATATTGCGTCGTAATTTGACGTGCTAAAGATTGTCTAACATACTCGGTTAAAATATCGACATCAGAAGTCATTTTCGAATAATCAGCTAATGTTTCAAATATAATCGGTAAATTTCGAATCGAAACATGCTCTTTAAGTAATTTAGCTAGAACTTTTTGTATTTCGCCTACTGATAATGGTGTAGGTGTTAACTCATCCACCAAAATAGGATACGTTTCTCGTACATGATCGATTAACTGTTTCGTTTCTTGTCTTCCTAATAACTCATTTGCATTCGCTCGAATGATTTCGGTCATATGTGTAGATACCACACTCGGAGGATCGACTACTGTATAGCCTAGCATTTCAGCATCTTCTTTTACATGCTCTGTAATCCATTTAGCTGGCAATCCAAATGAAGGCTCAATTGTATCTATTCCTTCAATCGTATCATCGTCTCCTGGACTCATTGCTAAGTAATGATCAAGCAATAGTTCCCCACGTGCCAATTCGTTCCCTTTGATTTTTATTCGATATTCATTTGGTTGTAATTGAATATTATCTCGAATACGAACAACTGGAATAACAATCCCAAGCTCAAGTGCTAGCTGTCTTCGAATCATAACAACTCGATCTAGTAAATCTCCACCTTGTGCTGTATCTACTAATGGAATTAATCCATAACCAAACTCGAATTCAATTGGATCGACATTTAGTAGGTTCACTACGTTTTCTGGGCTCTTCATTCCATCCGTCGCCACTTCTTCTTCATATTCAAGAACTTCAGCTGGATCTTCTTCTACTTTACGACTCATCATAAATGCACCAATTGCTAAAGTAGCGGCTAATGGAATTGTAAGTAAATCAGTAATCGGTGTGAATAAACCTAGAAGGAAAATGGTAGCAGATGCTACATATAGTAATTTTGGTTGGCTCAATAACTGACCCGTAATATCCGACCCTAAATTTCCTTCTGAAGCTTGACGAGTTACCACAATCCCTGTAGCAGTTGAGATAAGCAAAGCAGGTACTTGTGATACAATTCCATCTCCAACTGTTAATTGAGAGAACAACAAGGCCGCTTCACCAAATGGCAGACCCATTTGGACAACACCAATAATCATTCCTACTAATAAGTTGATAATAACGATAATAATACCGGCAATCGCATCACCTTTAACGAATTTAGTAGCTCCATCCATTGCTCCATAAAAGTCTGCTTCATTCCCAACTTTTAATCGTCTTTCTCGCGCCTGCGCTTCAGAGATCATCCCGGCATTTAAATCCGCATCAATACTCATTTGCTTACCAGGCATTGCATCAAGAGTGAAACGAGCAGCTACTTCAGATACTCGCTCTGCCCCTTTTGTAATAACAATGAACTGAATAATAATTAGGATGACGAAAACCACCATACCAACGAGGACATTTCCGCCCACCACGAACGTTCCAAATGTTTCAACAACCCCACCAGCTTCACCGTTACTTAAAATGGAACGGGTTGTCGAAACGTTCAAACCTAATCGGAATAACGTTAACAATAAAAGCAAGGAAGGAAATATGGAAAACTCCAACGCTTCCTTCATATTCATAGAAGTTAATAAAACCATTAATGCCAATGTAATATTGACCATGATTAAAAAACTTAACATCCATCCTGGAAGTGGAATGATGAGCATCGCTACTATTAAAATGACGGCTGCTAAAACTCCGATGTCGCGAATCTGCATGACTTGCCCTCCACTTGTAGTACACTAAATTTTTCGTTTTATTCGATATACATACGCTAGAATTTCAGCAACTGCTTTGAAAAACTCATCAGGTATTCTGTCGCCAATCTCAACTTGATCGTACATACTACGAGCTAATGGGCGATTTTCTACCATAACAATCTCATTTTCTTTGGCAATAAGCTTTATTTTTTGTGCAATAAAATCCGCACCTTTTGCAACAACCACAGGGGCATCCATTTGACCATCTTCGTACTTCAACGCAATGGCGTAGTGAGTCGGATTCGTAATAACTACATCAGCATTTGGAACTTCCTGCATCATCCGACGCATGGCCATTTCACGTTGCCTTTGTTTAATCCGAGATTTCACAACCGGATCCCCTTCGGAATTTTTATATTCATCTTTAATGTCTTGTTTAGACATTTTAAGATTTTTTTCAAAGTCATACTTCTGATAAAAATAGTCCAATATAGAAACGAACAGTAAAACAAAGGACGCTGCAATTCCCATCATCACAGTTAAATAAGAAACTGTTGATAAAGTGTCCCATGCAGTTTTAAAAGAAAGCGAAAGTACATTCTCAAGATTCATCCATAAAATAACAACGGTTACTGAACCAATTAAAGAAATTTTTAAAACTGATTTGATTAACTCAATAATGGCACGTAATGAAAAGATTCGTTTTAGACCTTTTATAGGATCTAATTTTTTTAGATCCATTTTCAACGGTTCAGTCGTAAATAGCAGCCCAAATTGAAAGAAATTGGCGGCTACCGCTGCAACCATTGCAACTAACATAATCGGTAAAAGAATGAAGCCCATTTCCATTAATACATCTGAATAGATTTCCATCACTAACTCGACTGATAGACTATCAATTAATACATAGCGATTAAAAGTTTGATAGAAAAAGGAAAAAATTCGGTCTCTCATAAATCCGGCACCGAATAGTAAAAATAAAAAAACGGACAATAGCACAATAGCGCTAGTTACATCTTGGCTTTTTAAAACTTGTCCTTTTTTACGTTGGTCCTGTCTTTTTTTAGGTGTAGCTTTTTCGGTCTTTTCACCAGCGAAGAACTGTAAATTCAAATGTAACCGATTCAAGTTATCCACCACCTAAAATGATCATTAGATCACGCATACTTAAAATCATAATTTCAAATAAATTCTTTATGACATTCATCATGACACCCATCATCACGATTAACACTAAGAAACTAACGCCGATTTTGATAGGAAAACCAACTACGAAAATGTTTAATTGAGGGACTGTTCTTGCTGTTATCCCTAGCGCAATATCCACTAAAAATAACGTTGCGACGATTGGAATCGACATTTGAAATGCGATTGCAAACACAGCTGTAAATGTTCGCATAATGAATTCCGCAAAACCTGGTTCTCCAAAAGGCGGCCAAACAAATTCCATAGGTATAAATTGATAACTATAGAAGATACCATCCAATAGTAAATGGTGGGCATTTAAAGCGAGCATTAACAATAAGGCCAGCGTATTGAAAAATTGACCAAGTAATGGACTTTGTGCACCCGTTTGGGGATCGATGATATTCGCAATCGCAAACCCCATTTGGAAGTCCACAAAACTTCCGGCAATTTGAACAGCGGTCAAAATTATGTAAGCAAGTAAACCAATAAATAATCCAACAATTACTTCTTTTGCAACTAAAAATAAATAATCGCCATTAAATTCAAAAGGTTCAACATCCATCGTGTAATACATCATCCATGAGAGCATGACTGCAAAAGCGATCCGATGACTTGCAGGAATTGTTCGATGTGAGAATAACGGTAAAATAACAAAGAAAGCAGATACTCTTGCAATAATTAATAAAAGAACGGTAACACTTGGTAATATTTGCTCCATAGACTCAACCAATGTATCGTATCAAATTCTCAAAAATATCCTGTGAATAACTCAATATTTGAGTTAACATCCAAGGACCGAAGAATACGATTCCTAGTAAGACAGCCACGATTTTCGGAACAAATGCTAACGTTTGCTCTTGAATTTGTGTGGTTGCTTGAAAAATACTAACCAACAAACCAGTAACAAGCGCAAGAATTAGTAAGGGTCCTGAAGTTAATAGGACAACCCAAATTGCTCGCTCTGCTATCGCAATAACCATTTCACCCGTCATATGGATTCATCCCCTAAAAGCTTTGAAGCAAAGATTTCATTACTAAGTACCAACCATCAACTAACACAAACAATAAAATTTTAAATGGCAATGAAATCATTACCGGTGGTAACATCATCATCCCCATTGACATTAAAACACTGGCTACAACCATATCTATAACTAAAAATGGAATGAAGATCATAAAGCCAATTTGGAAAGCGGTTTTTATTTCACTTAACGCAAAAGCGGGAACCATAATCGTTAAGGGAATTTCTTCGATTGATGCTGGTTGTTCAGCACCTGTATAACTTAAAAATAGCTCTAAATCTTTCTGTCTCGTATGTTCACTCATAAAATCTTTGAATGGACCACTTGCACGTGTATATGCTTCTTCTAACGTGATATCTTCATCAAATAAAGGTGTCAAAGCGTTCTCATTCACTTCTTGTAACGTTGGAGACATGATAAAGAATGTCAAAAACAATGAAAGCCCAATGATGACTTGGTTTGGTGGCATTTGCTGAGTAGCGAGTGCCGTCCTTACAAACGATAGTACAATGACAATTCGAGCAAACGATGTCATCAATATTAAAATACTCGGTGCTAAAGAAAGAACCGTAAGAAGGAGCATAAGCTTGATGGAAGTAGAAACACTTGAAGCATCACTATTCGCAAATAAATCAACAAATTCGTTCATTGGCGATCGTTCTCCTTCTTCTTCCAATCACGTAAACCGTTAGTACGGTCTGACTTGATTTCATTTAAGCGGTTTTTAAAAATTTGATCGAATTTACTCGAAGACTGATCATTTGTCGCGTTTTTCGAGTAATTTTGTTTGAAGCGGTTAACAAGTTCCGCAATATACGGAATTTGAGAAGTCATTTCTTGCTTTTGATTATAGAAAGTTAACATTTTTTCCTTTTCTTCAGGATCAGTAATTTCTTTTAATATCGAAATATCTTCTCCTACACCAACTAATACGAGAGAATCACCAATCTGTAAAAGCTGAACCGATTTATGCTGACCTAGAGAAAGACCACCTAAATTTTGGATCAACTGATGTTGTTGATACTGACGATTTTTACTGTTGATGAATTTCAAAACTCCATATAATAATGCCAAAACAAATAATAATCCTAAAACCATTTTGATATAATCCCATGCAGACAAACTAACAGCTGCCGTCTCAGGTGTAGTTTCGGCAGCTGGCGGGTCATCTTGATCACAGGATTCAGGATTTTCGATGCATTGTTTAATATTGGCGTTCGGATTCGTAGATGCATCCATTGGTGCCGAACCTATTAACAAAAATAGAAACGCACACAATATAGTGACAATACTTTTTTTAAATCCCAAGTGAATCATGTTCATTCGATTACCCTATCGCTTTTTGAATAGCTTCTATTACACGATCAGCTTGGAAAGGTTTCACGATGAAATCTTTTGCACCAGCTTGAATAGCATCAATAACCATTGCTTGTTGACCCATTGCAGAACACATTATAACGATTGCTGAAGGATCTTTTTCTTTAATTGATTTTAATGCTGCAATACCATCCATTTCAGGCATTGTGATATCCATTGTAACTAAATCAGGTTTAAGTTCATGATATTTTTCAATGGCTTGTACACCGTCAGCAGCTTCCCCAACAACTTCAAATCCATTTTTCGATAAAATATCTTTAATCATCATACGCATAAATGCTGCATCGTCTACTATTAAAATTCTTTTTGACATAACGTGATTCCTCCAGTAATGGTCTATCGTAAATTATTTAATCGATCTGCTTGGCTAACAATGTCCGTAATACGAACACCGAAGTTTTCATCAATGACAACAACTTCACCTTTGGCTACTAATCGAGCGTTTACTAAAATATCAACAGGTTCACCAGCAAGTTTATCCAACTCAATGACTGAACCACTTGTAAGTTCAAGAATTTCTTTAACAGATCGTTTCGTTCGTCCTAGCTCAACCGTTACTTGCAAAGGAATATCAAGAAGCATATTCAAGTTTCGCGATTCAGATTGTGTTAATTGGTTTGACTCAAAGCTCGCAAATTGGGCCTGTTGAACATTGACCGGTGCTTGCGGTGGTCTTTGAGGCATTGCCTGCGGTTGTGCATATTGGGGCTGCGCGTATTGCGGTTCAGCAAATTGAGGTTGCTGATAGGCTGCTGGTGTTTCTTGATAAGCAGGCTCTTGCATTACTGGTGCAGATTGCACAGGAGCTTCAGCCACACTAGTTGCCGCCACTTCCTCATCATCTTCACCCATTAACCCTTTTACAAGTTTTTGACTGAATTTCAATGGCAACAATTGCATAATATTCGAGTCAATTAATTCCCCGATTTTTAAACGGAAACTTACTTTAACAAGCAAGTCATCCTCTGGTAACTTATCTAATCCTTCTTCTTCTTTAAAGTTAAGTAAATCAATCGAAGGAGGTGAAATATCTACTTTCTTGTTAAATACTGTAGACATAGAAGTCGCAGCAGAACCCATCATTTGATTCATCGCTTCTTGAACAGCACTTAATTGGATCTCGCTTAAGTCTGGACTCGGTGAAAGACCATCTCCACCTAGCATTAAGTCAGCAATTATCGCCGCGTCCGATTGTTTAATGACTAATAAATTCATCCCAATTAAACCAGCAGTGTATTGTACTTGAACTGCTACATATGGATGTGGGAATTCATCTTCAAGACGATTACGATTAATCATACTAATTGTAGGTGTTGTAATTTCTACTTTTTGACCTAATAGAGCCGAAAGCGCTGTTGCAGAACTACCAAATGAAATATTGCCAATTTCTCCTAAAGCATCTTGTGCAAAAGCGTCTAAATAATCTTCTACTACGATGTCATCTTGAGTCGACGGCTGAGTTTTTGGTTCAATTGGTTCTCCTCTAAGTAAGGCTTCAATTTCTTCTTGGGAGAGCATGTCATCACTCATCATTCTCGTCTCCTCCTTTCAATGGTTCAATCACTTGTATAGCCATTCGTTTCTTCAACTTACCTGGTTGAACAGAAAATTTAGGTACATCACCTATTCGAAGAACGAGTGGATCTTCTATTTTCTGATTCAATTGTATAACATCTTGCGGTTGCAGGAGAAGGAAATCTTCAATTGAAATCTCAGTTTTACCTAGCTCAGCAACGATTTGTAAATCTGCTTTTCTAACACGATTCTCTAATATTTCAAGTTGCTCTGGAGATACGGCTTTTTTATTCGTTTGCATCCAGTAACGAACAGAAAGGTTAGGAACAATTGGTTCTAACACAACGTGTGGAATACAGATATTAATCATTCCACTCGTTTCACCAATGATGGTATTAAACGAAATTACGACGACAGTCTCATTTGGTGAAATCATCTGTAAAAATTGAGGATTTACTTCAAGCTCTGTCATAATCGGATCAATATCCGCGACATTTGCCCAAGCTTCTCGTAAATTATCAAACGATCGCTCAAATAGATTTGTCATTATTTTCGTTTCGATTTCTGTTAAACTATCAACCTTGCTATTACTAACCCCTTGCCCACCCATAAGTCGATCGAGCATGGAATATGCAATGTTCGGATTAATTTCCATTAAAATATTCCCGTCCAAAGGTGGCACTTCGAAAACATTGATTAATGTCATGTTTGGAATAGAGCGTATAAATTCTTCAAAAGGAATTTGATCAACGGAAGCTACAGTGATTTGCACGTAAGTTCTAAGTTGAGCTGAGAAAAATGTTGTAAGTAATCGAGCAAAATTTTCGTGTATCCGGGTCAAACTTCGGATTTGGTCTTTTGAGAATCGAAGAGCACGTTTAAAGTCATAAACTTTTACTTTTCGTGTTTCCTCTTCTTTTTTCATCTCATCAGCCGTCATCTCGCCGGTAGAAAGAGCAGACAATAACGCATCTATCTCGGATTGTGATAACACATCTCCAGCCATTTTCCCCACCTCCTATCAAAAGCTTTTCTTTATTGGATAATGTAAGAGGTTATGTACACTTGTTGCACTTCACCGTCATGCATTAGTTCGTTAATCTGAAGCTTTAAAGCATTTTCAAATGTTTGCTTACCTTCTTTACCTTCTAAATCAGCAGCACTCATTTCTGATAATTCTTGAATCACGATATTTTTCACCTGGAAATCACGTTTTGTTAATTCCTCAGCTGCTTCAACACTGTCTGTTTGAATCTTAAGTGACAAGCGAATAAAATCATCTGCAGATAAATTCGTTGTAATTTCAGGTACATCAACCGAAGACTCAATAATTTCATCAATGGTTGGCCCTTCAGCCTCCCCATCCTTATTAAACTGCATGACTAGTATGAGTGCAACAACCCCAATAAGGGTAATAGAAACTAAAATAATGAGCATAATCGTTAATAACTTATTCTTCATCTTTATCACCTCTTAAATGGGGGTTAGATAATAACTGAACTTGCTTGTAAAAATGAATAATCTTTTCATGAACTTCTTGTTCACTTTCCAATGCGACATACTTTCTACCTGTTGTTAAGGCAATCGTAGTGTCTGGAAATGACTCAATTGTTTCTATGTATAAAGCGTTTAAAGAAAACGCTTTGCCATTAAGGCGAGTTAATTCAATCATTGGTAAGGGCCGGGCTCACATGGAGTCGGCCCGACCCCCCTCTACAATGAATTTATCCATCTAGTTTATCGTTTTAAGTTTACTAACTCTTGCAAGATTTCATCCGAAGTTGTAATGATACGTGTATTTGCTTGGAAACCACGTTGTGCCACGATCATTTCAGTGAACTCTTCTGAAAGGTCAACATTAGACATTTCTAGGAAACCAGACTGAACGCCACCAAGACCTGCTGTAAGAGGTGCAGCGCCAGCAGTAGGTTGCCCTGAAGCTGGAGATTCTTCGAAGTAATTCGCTCCAGTCTTTGTTAATCCACCACTATTAGGAAACTTAACTAACATAATTTGACCAGCTGTTTGCAATGTTCCTGCAGCATCCACATATGTTACTGAACCGTCTTGACCAATTGACATACTTTGTGCAGTAGTTGGTATTTTTATTGGAGCTCCAACAGCTGTAGTAGTTCCACTAGTTCCTACTAAATATTTACCATCACCATTTACAACAAAACCTTTACTATCCATGTAGAAATTTCCTGCTCGTGAAAATAGTCTTCCTGTTGCATATCCAGTTGGATCTGCAGTAGCTGAACCTCCTGCACCATCTGCTAATTGGAAGAAGCCATCACCAGAAATAGCTAAATCCAATACTCGACCAGTAGATTGCAATGATCCACCCGTATGAATAGTATCAATTGATGCGATTTGAGAACCTAAACCTACTTGTTTCGGGTTAACTCCCCCACGAGTTGCTGTAGACGCTGATGCCCCTGCTGTAGTTTGAGAAATCATATCTTTAAATACAGTACGGCCTTTTTTGAATCCGTAAGTATTTACGTTAGAAATGTTGTTACCAATTACATCTAATTTTGTTTGAAAGTTTTTTAACCCGCTTATACCTGAATACATTGAACGTAACATTTGTTAGTTCCTCCTTAGAATTGTGTGTCTGCTTCATTCGATCCACAGCACATTGGCATCCTCTTCTAGGTCCTGCCATTTAATTTAATAAAATCGTTCCATCGATGTTCGTAAATAGTTGGTCTTTCGCTTCCATGCGATCCATTGCTGTAATAACGGTTGCGTTTTTAGCGCTTACGATTAGTGCAGCTTGTTCCATCAAGACAAGTGAGTCTTTTACACCTTTTTTTCGAGCTTCAAATACTTTGTCAGAGACACGTTGCCATTCTTGATCAGTAATCTGAATGTTTCTCTCTGCTAGTCGTTCAGAAGCGTGTTTGCTCACTTTCAACTCTTGCTTATCCGTGGCTATGTGTAACTGTTGTAAGAAAGATTGTTTAGGTGGCAATGCCGGTTTGGTGCTCAAGTTTTGACGAACAGTTGTTGGTTGCAGTGGAACGCGTTGAATAGTCAATTTGTCCATTGCGAATCTCCGTTCCTTATTGGCTTATACTTGAGAATTGATCAGAGGATACTTTCGATCCATCTGCTAAAATATATTGAATCTTTCCATCTTTGTTTGAAACGGATACTACTTCGCCTGATTTCTCAGTTTCTCCATCGGTGTATCCAATTGTTTTACCTATTAACATACTAGCTTCAACTAAGTTATTAGTCGTTGCTCCGCTTGAAAGTACTTCAGAGATATTTCCTGGATTAATTACTTTCCCATCAGTTAAAGTGAATTCGACTGAACCATCAACAAATTTAACTGATTTGATTGATCCTAATCCTTCATTAACAACTGGTTTATTATCTGCGTCTAACTCTTCAGTTAGTTCATGCCATTTCACTTGTTTCCCAACAAACGTATTGTATTGAATTAATTGAGTTTGTTGCTGACCTGAAGCGAATTTTTCAAATGCTTGTGTCATGTTCGTCATTTGTTCTAATGATGAAAATTGAGCCATTTGAGCAATGAATTCATTGTCTTTCATAGGGTTTGTCGGATCTTGATTTTGTAATTGAGCCATTAAGATCTTTAAGAACTCATCTTTACCAAGTTGACTGTTCCCTGTTTTACGTTCATCTGACTTTTGAGCTAAATACATATTGCTTGTGATTTTATTCATATCAGCCAAAATTACGCCTCCAATTCCATTAAGAATTCACGGAACGAAGTTTGCTCCGGAGTTTCTTCTTGATCTTGATGTTCTTGTTCTTGTTGCTGTTGTTTTAACGATTGACCAAATTGCTGTTGTTTGTCATTTTTGCTCGAGTCTTGAAGAGCTTGTGTGACATCAATACGATCAACTTGTACGTTGGCATTAGCAAAAGCAGACTTCAATTGATGAAGTTGACTATCTAACATCTCTTTACCAAGGGATGTATTTGCGAGCATTCGTGCGGTCATTATGCCGTCTTTTTGAACTAATTCTACTCGGATTGTTCCAAGATGTTCGGGGTACATTTTGATTAACATCTTCGTCATGCCACCGGTCTTTCCAAATTGTGAACGGTTTAATAACGCTTGAAATTCCTTAATTAATGCTTCTGATTGTGCAGCCTTAGCAACCGGTAGGTTAACCGTTACTGTCTCAGTTTTTACTTGCGTATTTAACCCGACAGTTACTGTTTGAGTAGTCGTTTCAGTTACTTTTGATGCAGTTTGAGTTTGAGTAACTGTAGATGTTTCAGTTGGTTCTTCAGCAGTCATACTCTTTGCAAAATTAATTGAAAGCGATTGGAATGATTGTCCTTTTAAGAAACCATGTTGAGATGAGTTTACATTCATTAATTTTTCAAGTTGTGATGATAAGGATTGCATCAATTCTTTTAAATTAAATACAGCTAACTCTTGTTTTAAAAGTAAATCAGTTTTTGGTGCAGCCAATTCAGCTCCCTTTAAGAATTGAAGGACCGTTGCAGCTTGTTGTGGTGGTACTTTCCCAACACCTTCAAGTGATTCCATCACAGACTTTAAAAAGGTTGATGCATGTAAATCAATTTGACCAAGTAATTCCCACAAGTCATTCGTTTTTACTTCTTGACCTAACATTTCTTCAATCGAAGCCTTTAGTTCATCTTCATTCAATTCTAGTAAACTACCTAACTTCTCAAATGTCATTGGGCCTGATATTTCTATAGCCTCAACATTTAAGTTTAATGACTTCATTAAACCCTCGAGAGATTCAACATCTACTAAAGCGGCTATTTCACCTAAATTCTCAGATGATTGATCCATAACAGGCGTTTTAACTTCTTGAGAATGTTGTTTAACCGCAAATTGATTAAAGACTGCTCCGAATGCTTCATTCTTCTTGAACTCTGAAGATGTTTTAGCAGTCGACGAATTGGATGTTTGAGAGCTTACACGATTGGCTGATGCTGAGTTTCCTTGAATCGGTAGTGCTTTGCTTGCGACGATGTTCATTTATTCACCTCCTTTCAATGAGCCGATATTTATTGCTTAGACATCAGTTCTGTATATTTGGCAGCTTGTTCAGGCGTCATTTTTTCTAAGATACCCGCTAATATATCGGGTTTTAGATTGGTTAAGATTCGAAGTGCTTCTGCATCACTCATATTATTTAAGACTGGCGCAGCAGATTTGGATGACATTTGCTCAAATGTTGCCACTATTTCATCAAAGTCTCGTTTCGTGTCATCTTTTTGACGTTTTAAAAGTGCAATTTCTTCAAGAAGACGCTCTTGTTCAATGAGCAACCCTTCTTTTTCAGAAGCTGAAGAATCTAGTTCTGTTTGTAGTTGAACGATTTGTGCTTCTTTTTCTTGAATTTGAGCTTGAAGTGTAACAACCTTTTCTTCAAATACAAGTTGTTCTTCTTCAACTGAATCGACATTTTCTTCAGATTCACCATTCGTCAACTTAGTTACGGATTCGAAAACGTTTATATTCGTCAGTTGGGCGATGATAAGTATAACGGCAAGTCCAAATAAAACAGGAATGAAAAACAGCATAAAGAGTTTTTTTAGAAACCCAGTTTTTTCAGATTCAACTGCAATTGTTCCTTGTTTAATTGTTGGTTTCGTTGGTTTTGCCATTTTTATCACCTAGTTTCTTTCCTGCTATATGTAAGAGAAGATAATTCATCTAATCGATTCATTTCTAGTCGATCTTGCTCGGCATTGAATGCATCTAAATCTTTTTCTTTCATCTTTTCGTACTTGCGAACTTCTAAGGTCTTTTCAACTAGTTTCTCTTCATGCCAGTTCATTTTAGATCTGGCTTGTACTACTTTTTGTTGCATATCAGCAATAGACCGTTCTATACCACTTATGAATCTCGAGAAATGATGGATGTCATCAACCGTTGAGCCAATCGTCATTCTCTCTTGTTGGTTTTCAAGAACGTCTTCTTTCTTTTTCAACATGTCGTATAACTTGGTCGCAACATCTTCAAAGTGTCGAACTGAATCTTTAAAAGCAAGTTCCATTTCATTTTTTTCTTGGTCTCTAACAACCAGAACATTTTCAAATCGATAATGATAAGCTGTCATTTGCTTGCACTCCCATTTGCTAACGTAATGATTTGGTCTACACTTTCATCCATATGAATTTTATCAAGATACCCTTGTTTCAAGTATTCTGTGATTAAAGGTTCATATTGTATGGCTTCATCAATTTCTTTTGATGTCCCACGTTTGTAGGCACCGATGTTAATTAAATCCTCAGATTTGTTATATGTGTAATACAAATTTCTTAACTTCTCTGCTGCTTTAACGTGATCGTCATCTGAAATGTGATTCATAAGTCGGCTAACACTTTTTAATACATTAATCGCTGGATACTGACCTTTATTCGCTAATGTACGATCGAGAACAATATGTCCATCAAGTATTCCTCGAACTGCATCAGCAATTGGTTCGTTCATATCGTCACCGTCAACTAAAACTGTGTAAAATGCGGTAATCGAACCGTGTTCATTCGTCCCTGTTCGCTCGAGAAGCTTCGGTAATATGGCGAATACTGAAGGGGTATAACCTCTTGTTGCAGGTGGCTCTCCAACAGCTAGGCCGATTTCTCGTTGAGCCATTGCCACACGTGTAACAGAGTCCATCATCAACATGACGTTTAAGCCTCTGTCTCTAAAATATTCCGCAATTGCAGTCGCAGTAAATGCACCTTTGATACGCATTAAAGCCGGTTGGTCTGATGTTGCAGCAACGACAATTGATCGTTTAAGTCCCTCAGGTCCTAAATCTCTTTCAATGAATTCGCGAACTTCACGACCACGCTCTCCAATAAGTGCGATTACGTTTAAATCTGCTTTTGTATTCCTCGCGATCATACCAAGCAACGTACTTTTTCCAACACCAGATCCTGCAAAAATCCCGACACGCTGACCGTTACCAACCGTTAACATGCCGTCAATGGCTTTAACGCCTACTTCAAGCTTTTCATGAATTGGTGGTCTAGTTAATGGATTCGGTGGATCTTGTTCCGTCCAAGTTGTGATTAATCCCTTTGGTAACGAACTACCATCAATAGGTTCACCCATCGAATCTAATACTTTCCCAATTAATGCAGGTCCCACTTTGATTTCAAGCGGTTTTCCAGTTCCTTCGACTAAACATCCAATCGAAATTTCACGAATATTTGTATATGGCATTAAAACAACAATCTCATCTCTAAATCCAACTACTTCAGCTTTCATGATGGATACACCACCTCGAGAGCTTGGCACGTGAATAAAACAAACATCACCTATTGAACTTTCAGGACCTTGAGATTCAATCATCAATCCAATTACACGTTTCACGCGACCATATTTCTTAAACGTCGTCATATGTGGAATATGTGCAGATAGTTGATCGGCTCTCATAATGGTCACTCCTGACTTTCAAGTATTTCTGTTAGCTTTAATCTCAATTGAGTTAATTGTTCATCAACACTTACTACGATTCGTCCGTGATTGGTTTCTATATAACAATCAGTTGCTTGCAAGTCTTCATTCACAAAAATCATAAACGGTACATCTACCGGAAAAATGGATGCTAACTCATCTCTATTTGCAGATACGAGTGCATGGTGAATGGTTGGAACGTACAGTTTGATTTCTTTCATTTCTCGTGCTTCCTTTAGCCCTCTCTTAACAAGAGCTAAATAGTGTTCTTCGTTTTCTTCTAAAGCTATTCCTAAAATGCGTTCAGCTGTTCGAAGTGATAATTCTAAGATGACCTTTTCCTGCTCATCGATATATTTTTTTGCATTATCGTGTGTATGTTGCATGGTTTCATTCGCTTGCTGTATGGCATGCGTCATATCACTTTGAACTCTTTGATGTCCCTCTTCAAAACCTTGCTGAAAACCTTCATCGTAAGCTTGCTGTATAAATTCAACTTTATCTTGTTCCCATTTTGTTCTTTCTTGTTCAATGTAAACTTGAGTTTGTTGCTTTTGGTTCATCAAAAGATTTCGCTCAAGTTCAATTTCATCCATAGCCTTTTTCATAAGAACGTCACGCTCTTTTAAAAGCATATCGATCGTCAACGGCTTTTCTTCAGTTACTTCAGATTGGAAAGAAAGATTTCGGATTTGAATGGATTTTGATGGTTCACTTGATGCGCTTGCAAATTCTGATCGGATGATTCTAGACAATGACGTCATCTCCTCCGCCACGAGCTATAATGATTTCTCCCGCATCTTCTAGGCGTCTGATAACGGCAACAATTCGAGATTGTGCTTCTTCAACATCACGCAATCGAACTGGACCCATAATTTCCATCTCTTCTTTAAACGTTTCAGCCATACGTTGGGACATATTGCGGAAAATGATATCTTTTACTTCTTCGCTCGATACTTTCATCGATAGTAGTAAATCTTCATTTTCACAATCACGAACCACACGTTGTATGGAGCGATTATCCAGCGTAACAATATCTTCAAAGACAAACATGCGTTTTTTGATTTCTTCAGCAAGTTCTGGATCTTGAATTTCAAGTGCATCTAAAATCGTTTTTTCAGTTTGTCTGTCAACACCATTTAAGACTTCTACAACTGCATCAATACCGCCTGTTTCTGTGTAATCCTGTGTTACAGTTGATGATAATTTTCGTTCAAGCACAGATTCTATTTCACTAATGACTTCCGGTGAAGTTGAATCCATCGTCGCAATACGTTTCGCGATATCTGCTTGCACCTCTTGTGGAAGTGACGACAAAATCGTTCCAGCTTGTTGTGCTTCTAAATAAGAAAGAATTAATGCAATGGTTTGCGGATGTTCGTTTTGAATAAAGTTAAATATTTGAGAAGGATCTGCTCTTCGAGCGAAGTCGAATGGACGAACTTGCAACGAAGAGGTCAATCTGTTGATAATGGATTGAGCATGATCTGACCCAAGAGCTTTTTCAAGAACCGTCCTCGCATAACCAATACCACCTTGTGAGATGTAGTCTTGAGCCAATGCAATTGTATGGAATTCTTCTATAATATCTTCCTTAACTTCTGGTTCTACTTTTTTCACGCCTGATATTTCTAAAGTAAGACGCTCTATTTCATCTTCATTAAGATGTTTGTAAATGGCAGCGGATACTTCAGGACCCAGCGAGATTAACAGGAGAGCAGCTTTTTGCTTACCTGATAAGTCTTTTTCTTTCCTGGACAACAGCCGAACCCCCCATTAATCTTCAGCAATCCAAGTGCGAAGTAATTTAGCAAAATCATCTGGCTTATCTTTCGCCATTTTTTCTAATTGCTTACGACGCAATGTAGCTTCCGTTTCTTTTTCTGAATTAATATCTGCCACGTTAAATTCTTCTCTTTGTTCTTC
Source organism: Paenisporosarcina sp. (assembly GCF_057785155.1). NCBI lineage: Bacteria > Bacillati > Bacillota > Bacilli > Caryophanales > Caryophanaceae > Paenisporosarcina > Paenisporosarcina sp. The sequence continues at coordinate 3,286 of NZ_JBYNRN010000046.1, read as the reverse complement.
AAGTAAAAGCAAATCTTCTTGTTTTGATTTTCTAGAACGGAACATAAAGAATACTAGAAGTAATATAACTGCGAATAAAATTCCGCCTACGACAAACACCCACCAAGGAATAATCGGTTCTGTGTTTGCAAGTTCTGTAGCCTTCCCATTGAATGGTTGTACAGAGACAACAATTTTTTCTCCCACTTGTTCTTCCGTTAATTGACCGACTGAATCTTTATCAATGGTCGTACGAACGATTGTGGCAAGTATTTGTTCAATATCTTGTTCAACACCATCTGGTAATGAAGCAATATCCTCTGGGTTTGGCGGTTCAACCATTACTTGAAGTCCAATATCACGAATCTTATATGGACTTTCTACAATCTCTTTACGAATTCGGTTTACTTCATTGTTAATCGTCTCTTCGATTTTTTCATAATCCCCACTACCTGCTCCACCTTCAACATAATTGGTGAAATTGTCAGTTGGATCTTCTCCTTCAGGAGTGCCACCTTCAACCGGTGAATTTCCTGTAAAGGTTTCGGAAATACGTTGTGCACTTATTTGAATACCTTCCATATTCTCTTTATCAACAGGCTCAACTAAGTTTTCTTCACGATTTTCTTTTTGGAAATCGATATCAGTGGTAACTGAGACAATTACTTTATCTTGACCCATTAAAGTTCCTAGCATTGTTTGGACTTGTCTTTGTAAATCTCGTTCAATGGTTTTCTTAATGGCCATTTGATCCATAACAGATGAACCAGCGGTCTGAGGTTTATTCAAATCAAAATACTCAAAGTATTGATTGGTAATAACAATATTTTCTGTAGATAAGTTCGGTACACTCTTCGAAACTAAGTTATACATAGCTAAAATTTGAGGTTCTTCAAATTGATAGCCAGGTTCTGTGTTTAAAACGATTGAAGCACTTGCTGCTTCGGTTCCTTGTGTTAAAAATACGCCTTCTTCAGGCAATGTAATCATGACTCGAGCATCTTTCACGCCTTGAATGCTTTTTAATAGGTTTGAAAGTTCTGTTTGAGTGGATGCTAGCTTTAGCACGTTAAACTCATTATCTGTCATACCAAATCCAGCATTTTGTGAGAAGAAGGAGTAGTCAATCGTTCCTGATTGAGGAAAACCTTCTGCCGCCATTTGGACAAGTAATGAATCAACCTGTTCAGATGGAACCAATATAGTCGTCCCGCCAGGAGCAATCTCATTTGGAACTCCTTGAGCATCCAGTGTCTCTTTAATACGACCAATTTCTGCTGTAGATACATCCTTAAATAATGGGACATATTCAGTTTTTGTCGCAAAAAAAGTAACAGCCGCAGCGAGGATGACCACACCTAAAATTGTTCCAATTAATGTGCCCTTTTGCGTTTTTGTGCGACTCCTCCAAAAGAGGGTCATATCATTTTTAAATTTTGTTATACGTTCATTCATTTTAATCCCCCGGTACTGGTGAGTGAGTCATGACTAAATCAGAAATATATTAGACACTCATACGCATAATTTCCTGATACGCTTCAATCACCTTGTTACGAACTTCCATCGTTCCACTTAGCATAATGCTTGCTTTTTGAGAAGCGATCATTACATCGTGTAGCTCGACTTGTTCACCACGGATTAATTTATCAGTCATTGTGTCAGACACTTTTTGTTGAGCATTTACATTTGATATTGCATCTTTTAACATCGCTCCAAATTGTTGTTGTGCTTCATAGGGAGTCGTTTTTTGCATGATATTTGGCACCGGTTGTTGAACTGGTGTTAAAAGTGATAAAGGTTGTATTGGCATTTTTTACTTCCTTTCTTTACCGTTATTTACCGATTTCTAACGCTTTCGTCAACATCGCTTTATTGGCATTGAAGACTGTGACATTTGCTTCATATGAACGTGTTGCAGAAATCAAATCGACCATTTCTCTTAGAGGGTCAACGTTTGGCATTTCTACATATCCATTTTCGTCTGCGTCAGGATGACTAGGATCAAACACTAGTTTAAATGGCGTTTCTCTATCTTCGTTAATCCTTGAAACTTTAACACCATTCCCAACTTGTCCTTTACTTGCATGTCCAACAGCAACATTCAAGAAAGATGAAAACTGCCCTTCAAGAGGTTTCAACGTAACCGATTTCCTGCGATACGGCTCCCACTCACCATTGACTAAGCGTCCACGAGTGGTGTCTACATTGGCCATATTAGAAGAAATAACGTCCATACGTAATCTTTGAGATGTTAAGGCTGATGCAGTTGTATTCATACTATGGAAGATACTCATGTTCATTAGCCTCCTTTAATAACAGTTTGGAGTGAATTCAATTTGCCGCTCACTCTATCTATCAATGCATTATAATAAATTTGATTGGTTGCTAGATTTGCTTGTTCTTTATCCATGTCAACACCGTTACCATTTTGTCGGTAACGCATATTCGTATAACTAAAAACACCCGGAGAATAATCACGCATTTTAAAATCAAAATGCTTGGTATCTGTCCGGTATGCCGCCATCGACGACTGCTTTGCATCAGAAAACATCTGTGCAAAACTGACATCCTTCGACTTATAATTTGGAGTGTCGACATTTGCAATGTTTTGTGCAATTGTTTTTTGTTTCACACTCGCATATGCTAGTCCGTTCTCTAAGTTTTGTATGGTTCCACCAAATAAACTCAAATACTTCACCCCATTCTTTTCCTGTAACATTACGTTTTAATAACACTTTCTATCTCATTGTAAAGAAGATGTAATATAGTGTCTATGAACATTATGTAGTTTTTAATAGTCCATAATGACTGTTTTTTCGATTTATTTGAACTTTTTTCTACAAGACGGTCATTCCCAACTCCTATTTGTCGAATAAGAGGGTAATTTGTCAGAATACCATGTAATTAAAAGAATCTTCTGATAAAACTATAACAAAAAAACCACAGAGATGGAATTCTCTGTGGTCAGACTGTAGACAAACTCATTAATTTTGAGTTTGCCTACAGTCTTTTTTCATTTAAAATTAAAATATGATAAATCATGTGGAATCTGAGCCCTTTCCTGCGGACGAACGCCTCAATCTCCTCGACCTAAAGGTCTGCGGGCTTTCGGCATCCGTTTTTCCGCGGGAGTGGCTCTGAAACCTATCCTTTTAAAAATACTTGCTTGAGGTGACTATAATGCTTTCAAAACATAATTCCATTCAAAGAGATCAAATTGAAATGATTGCTTTAGATCAACTTGTGCCTGCGAACCACCTTGTTCGCAAAATTGAGTCTGCGCTTGATTTCTCTTTTATTTATGAAT
>NZ_JBYNRN010000045.1:0-19288 GCF_057785155.1 Paenisporosarcina sp. | reverse complement strand
TGGTAGTTGGGGGTTTCCCCCTGTGAGAGTAGGACGTCGCTAGGCACTAAGAAATCAGTACCGAGAGGTACTGGTTTTTTTGTGTTCTTTTTTAGGTTGAGTGTGGTAGGGGGATATCGTGTCATTCTCCATTTCGCGGGTGGTATTCAAGGATTGGATGAGGCTGTTCTCCATTTGGACGGTGCTATTCTAGAATTGGACTGGCCTATTCAAGGATTCGAGCCACACATTCTAAAATTCACGAATTCCAAACAATTTAACGTGCTTGTAGCGAAGCGTAAAAAGACAAATTGGGCTGCTAATGCAGCCATTTCTGTTGGTGACATCTATTGAATTGGGTATCGTACGATTGATAAAGTGATTGAGCCATTTACCCAATAAAAGATCCAACGTTTTCTCCAGTCTCTAATGAGCAGGTTCATAGAGTCCTTTTACTTGTACAATGCGTATGAACTCGATATGTTAACTACATAGATTGAAAAAAAGAAGGGATGTAGTGAATATGATGACAAATATATATGATTTTACTGCAACGAATTCAAATGGTGAGGACGTGTCATTGCGCGAATATGAGGGTAAGCCAATGATTATTGTAAATACTGCTAGTAAATGTGGTTTTACACCACAGTTTAAAGAGTTACAGGAGTTGTATGAAGAATATAAAGATCAAGGTCTTGTTGTATTAGGTTTTCCTAGTGATCAATTTAGTGATCAAGAGTTTGCAGACATGAAAGATACAATGGAATTTTGCCAATTAAATTATGGTGTATCTTTTCCTATGTTTAAAAAAATTAATGTAAAAGGTGATCAAGCTCATCCTTTGTTCGAATATTTGGTTTCACAAAAAAAGGGTTTATTGACTGAAGACATTAAATGGAACTTTACAAAATTTTTAGTTGATCCTGATGGTAAAGTGGTTAAACGTTATGCACCTCAATCTTCTCCTAAAAAAATTGAAGATGATTTACTGAAATATATTTAAGGAAAAATGTGAATACTCTTTCTAATTAAAGCTTCTTGACAGTCTTTGTAGCCGCTGATAACCTTACAATAATATTCAAGAGCATATAGGAGGAGAAGGAGAATATGTGGGAATCTAAATTTGTTAAAGAAGGCTTAACTTTCGATGATGTATTATTAGTTCCAGGTAAATCTGATGTGTTACCGAAGGATGTTGATTTGTCTGTTCAATTAACAGATAAAGTGAAGTTAAACATACCTATTATTAGTGCTGGTATGGATACTGTTACTGAAGCAGCAATGGCTATTTCTATGGCACGTCAAGGTGGACTTGGTGTCATTCATAAAAATATGAGTATCGAAGATCAAGCTGAACAAGTTGTTACTGTAAAACGCTCTGAAAATGGCGTCATTACGGATCCTTTCTTCCTTACTCCAACTCATCAAGTATTTGATGCAGAACATTTAATGGGCAAATATCGTATCTCGGGTGTACCGATTGTAAATAATAAAGAAGAGTTAAAATTAGTCGGAATTATTACGAATCGCGATTTACGTTTCATTCAAGACTATTCGTTAACGATCGATGAAGTAATGACGAAAGAAAAGTTAGTTACGGCGCCAGTTGGGACAACTCTTGAAGATGCAGAAAAAATCCTTCAACAGTATAAGATTGAAAAGCTTCCAATTGTTGATAAAGCCGGCATGTTAAAAGGGTTAATTACCATCAAAGATATTGAAAAAGTAATTGAATTTCCAAATGCTGCGAAAGATCATCACGGTCGATTGCTCGTTGGAGCTGCAGTAGGAGTAACTTCTGATACAATGAAACGCGTTGAACATTTGGTGAAAGCACAAGTGGATGTGATTGTCATTGATACGGCACATGGCCATTCAAAAGGTGTGCTAGATACCATTCGTTCAATTCGTGCAAATCACCCTGATTTAGATATTATTGCAGGGAATGTGGCAACAGCTGAAGGTACGGCGGCATTATACGAAGCTGGTGCTGACGTTGTTAAAGTAGGAATTGGTCCAGGTTCTATTTGTACAACCCGTGTAGTTGCAGGTGTGGGCGTACCACAAATTACTGCTGTATATGATTGTGCATCGGAAGCTCGTAAACATGGAAAAACGATTATTGCAGATGGTGGCATTAAGTATTCAGGTGATATTGTAAAAGCTTTGGCTGCTGGTGGACATGTTGTTATGTTGGGTAGCTTGCTTGCAGGTACATCTGAAAGTCCTGGAGATACTGAAATATTCCAAGGACGCCGCTTTAAAGTATATCGCGGTATGGGCTCAATTGGTGCTATGGAAAAAGGGTCAAAAGATCGTTACTTCCAAGATGATGCGAAGAAATTGGTTCCCGAAGGTATTGAAGGAAGACTTCCTTATAAAGGGCCACTTTCAGATACGATTCATCAATTGATGGGCGGTATTCGTGCAGGTATGGGTTATTGCGGAACGAAGGATTTAACTGATTTACGTGAACGTTCACAGTTCATTCGTATGACAGGTGCAGGTCTTCGTGAAAGTCATCCACATGATGTCCAAATTACGAAAGAAGCTCCAAACTATTCTATTTAATTTAAAAAGCGAAACTTTAGCACCTATTCTGCGTCTTTTTATTAGGCAGAATGGGTGCTTTTTTCATGTAGTATGCCGGTGAGACGTAATTTATGATAGAATGAGCAAGGGAAAAAGGAAAAATGAGAATGGCGGAGGTTCTAAAAAAGTGAAAAGTGTATGGAACAAGGCGCTAGTACGCTGGTTAATCTTACCTATGTTATTGGTGAGCGCGGTTGTAGCACAACCTAAATCAGCAGATGCTGCAGATGATAACTTAGGTTTATTGGTAGATAGTGCGATTTTAATTGACGCGGATTCAGGAAAAATTTTATATGAACAAAATGCAGATACAGCTTTAGGAATTGCTAGTATGACAAAAATGATGACTGAGTACTTAATGTTTGAAGCAATTGAAAAGGGTCAAATTAAGTGGGACCAACGTTACTCAGTAACTGATTATACGTATCGAATTTCACAAGATCGACGTTTAAGTAATGTTCCATTACGTGAAGATGATTCGTATACGATAAAAGAATTGTATGAAGCGATGGCGATTTACTCAGCAAATGCTGCGACAATTGCAATCGCTGAAACCATTGCTGGAACTGAAACAGAATTTGTTGCGATGATGAATAAAAAAGCCGACGAATTAGGATTAGAAGGCTACAAATTTGTCAATTCGACTGGACTAAATAATGCAGACTTACAAGGAAGCCATCCAGAAGGAACAGGCGAAACGGATGAAAATGTGATGCCTGCAAAATCTGTCGCTAAACTTGCTTATCATTTAATGAAAGATTATCCTCAAGTATTAGAAACAACTAGTATTAAAACGATGAAATTCCGTGAAGGAACGTCTGATGAGATTAAAATGGACAACTGGAACTTCATGCTTCCAGGTCTTGTTTTTGAATACAAAAATGCAAATGCCACTGTTGACGGGTTAAAAACAGGTACGACTGATTTCGCTGGACATTGTTTCACTGGAACAGCTACGAAAGACGGCATGCGAGTCATTGCGGTTGTTACAAAAGCTGTAGATTCAAAAGGTCAAGGTTCTTATAAAGCTCGTTTTGATGCAACTGCGGCTTTATTCAATTACGGATTCTCTCAATTTTCAAAAGAAGAAATTGTTCCTGCTGGTTACAAGTTTAAAGATCAAAAACAACTGCCAGTGCAAAAAGGGAAAGAAGACTTCGTTGGCATTACAGTGAAAGATCCAATTGAAATGGTTGTTAAAACGAGTGAAAAAGATTTGTATGTACCTAAGTTAGTGATCGATAAAAAGAAACTAACAGACGGATCTTTAGAAGCTGCGATCAAAGCAGATGAAGTAGTTGGACAAGTTGAAGTTGTTAAATCTGAAGGAACTGATTATGGGTATATTACTGGTAAATCAGCTACTTCTAACGTCGTTACAAACGATGCGGTAGAACGCGCAAGCTGGTTCTCATTAGGACTTCAAGCAGTTGGTCACTTCTTTGCTAACCTTTGGGATGGAGCAAAAGGTTTCGTAACTGGTTTATTTTAAACTAAAAAAGACCGTGAACTCTCATTAAACTGAGAGCTCACGGTCTTTTTCTATTTTACTTTGATTAAATAGAATAACAGCTTTAGGGAACACATCTTGTCTTATCATTAGACAAGTTGTGTTTTCTTATTTCACGTAGATGATATTCCCCATGCATCCATTAACAATTGAACGGCTTTTTCAATTTCGGTTTCTAAAAATCCGCCAAAGCCAAGTAAGATTTGTGGTTTTGATGATTGGTCATTAGAAGTCACCATATATTCAGACCGTGCATAAACCCGGATTCCCTGATCCAAGGCTAATTCGACGAGTTCTTTGTCGGTTTTCTCAAGATCAATCGTTAAGACAATATGCATCCCTGCTTGTTCCCCTGATATTTGTACAAGTGGCGCATAGTCAGCCAGAGAAGAAGTGAGTTTCTCTAGTTTTTTACGGTATATCTTTCTCATGCGATTTAAATGTTTAGAGAAATGGCCGGCATTCATAAATTGAGCCAAAACATGCTGATCGAGTCTAGGAACCGTTGACGAATAATAAGGGAATGTTTTTCGGTACTCTTGTAAAATATGCATTGGCAACACTAAATAGGCCATTCTTAATGATGGCATTAACGATTTAGAAAATGTACTGATATAAATCACACGCTCACTTTGGTCAATTCCTTGCAGGGAGGGAATCGGTTTTCCGATATAACGAAATTCACTATCATAATCATCCTCTATAATGTAGCGTCCTTCTTTAGCAGAAGCCCAATTCAGTAGTTGAACTCGTCGAGATGCTGAAAGAATGGCACCTGTTGGAAACTGATGAGATGGAGTGACATACGCGACAGAGGCATCCGTTTTCTCTAATTCATTCACATTCATGCCATCACTATCTACAGGTATGGGAATGACAGAACGATCATGATTCACAAATATATGGTGAGTTAACGGATAGCCAGGATTTTCAATAGCATAAACAGACTGCTTTCCAAGCAAGCGAATTAACAAAGGCATTAATTGTTCCGTACCTGAACCTAAAATAATTTGTTGAGGCGCACATCGTACACCTCGCGATGAATATAAATAGCTCGCAATTTCTTGTCGTAGCTCTAAATCCCCTTGAGGGTGTCCGAGTAATAATAAGTCGCGAGAGGACTCATCTAGTACATCCTTTGCATACTTCCGCCATTGATTGAACGGAAAGGCCGATGTGTCTATTTTTCCGGAATGAAAGTCGATTGAATAATTCGGTTTCACAGACTCCAATTCATCTGCAATTTCAAGTGGTTGTTCTACATAAGCTAGTTCTGCCACTTCTTCTACAAAAAAGCCGCGTCTAGATACTGAAGAAATAAAACCTTCTGCGACTAGTTGCGCGTAGGCTAATTCTATTGTTGTTTGGCTGATGGATAAAAATTCAGCTAATTTTCGTTTCGAAGGCAATTTGGTTCCAACGAGTAAATCACCTCTAATAATGGCCTCTTTCATCTCTTCGTAAAGTTGGGCATAAAGGGGAGTTTGTGAGGTTTTATTTAATTGGATTAACCACATATCCATCGTTTCCACTCCTTCTGACCATGTTAATAAAGAGGAAACTGACACTTTTATTATGGTCATATTTCATTATACTAAAGATTATTATGGAATGGAGGATTTATCAATATGAATCAACATCTAACGGGTACGGATCGTGTGAAGCGAGGCATGGCAGAAATGCAAAAAGGTGGCGTCATTATGGACGTAATTAACGCGGAACAAGCACGAATTGCGGAAGCAGCAGGTGCAGTAGCAGTAATGGCACTAGAACGTGTACCTTCTGATATTCGGGCGGCTGGTGGCGTAGCTCGTATGGCTGACCCTCGTATCACAGAAGAAGTGATGAATGCTGTGACGATTCCAGTGATGGCGAAAGCGCGTATTGGTCATATTTCAGAGGCACGCATGCTTGAAGCGATGGGTGTTGACTATATTGATGAATCAGAAGTTTTAACTCCTGCAGACGAAGAGTACCACTTGATTAAGAGTCAATTCACAGTGCCGTTTGTCTGTGGAAATAAAGACTTGGGTGAAGCAGCGCGTCGAATCGGTGAAGGAGCTTCCATGCTTCGTACAAAAGGGGAACCAGGAACAGGGAATATCGTGGAGGCAGTTCGTCATTTACGTAAATTACATGCACAAGTTCGCAATGTCATTCACATGAATGATGATGAGTTAATGACAGAAGCAAAAATTTTGGGAGCACCCTACCATGTATTACTTGAAATTAAACGTTTAGGTCGTTTACCGGTTGTTAACTTTGCAGCAGGAGGCGTAGCAACTCCTGCAGATGCTGCATTAATGATGGAGCTTGGAGCGGATGGTGTCTTCGTTGGATCAGGTATCTTTAAGTCAGATAACCCAGCAAAATTTGCACGTGCGATTGTTGAAGCAACAACTCATTATCAAGACTATAAATTACTTGTCGAAATCTCAAAAGACCTTGGAATGCCAATGAAAGGTATTGAAATTTCTCGTTTGGAAGCGAAAGATCGTATGCAGGACCGAGTGCTATAAGATGGTGAAAATAGGCGTATTAGCTCTGCAAGGAGCAGTAAGAGAACATGTCACTTCTATTGAAGCTTGTGGTGCCAATGCGGTGCTTGTAAAACGTGCAGAAGATTTGATCGGTATTGATGGTCTCATTTTACCTGGTGGCGAAAGCACGACGATGAGACGTCTAATCGATTTATATGGCATGATGGAACCCCTTCGTACATTTGCGAACGAAGGACATCCCATGTTTGGAACATGTGCAGGACTCATTCTTTTAGCGAAATCACTCGTTAATTATGACCAATCTCATCTTGGGGTAATGGACGTAACCGTAGAACGAAATTCTTTTGGCCGCCAAGTTGATAGCTTTGAAGCGAACTTGTCTATTCACGGAGTAGCGGAAGACTTCCCAGCGGTATTTATTCGAGCTCCTCATATTACAGAGGTAGGCTCTACTACTAAGGTTTTATGTGAACATAATGGCCGCATTGTAATGGCCCAACAAGGTCAATTTCTTGGCTGTTCATTCCATCCTGAACTTACAGATGATCATCGTATAACAGCTTATTTTGTTAAACTTGTTGAAAACCATATCAAACAAAAAACTTGAGACCTTTAAGTTTGAAAATACAGGTGGTCTGCTATTTCTTTCGCTTTCCGCGGACGAAACGCCAGCCTCCTTGGCTGTTAAAAACCTATGCTCCTGCGGTTACTCGTCGCAAACGAATTGTGCACAATTCGTTGCCTGTGGGGTCTAGCATGTTTCGTTTTTCCGCAGGAGTCTTCAGAAATAGCCCGACCACTTTCCTACTAAAATTAGTGATTTTTTTGAGACTGCGCTTACAAGTGGCAACCTCTTTGAAAACAACATTGATGATTTACAAAAAACTGAGACCTACCATATGGTTGGTTTTTCAATTTTGCCACAAATTCCAAGAATCACGTGACTGTGGACTATATTTGACTAGGAATTTTTTATTAAATCCTAAATTTATAAAAAACGCAGTTGGATGCACAGGAAAATAAACCCGTAAATCTCCAAATAAAAACAGTCTTCGTTTCCTATATATTCTGAATAGTTAAAAAGTTAGAATGTGAATTAGCCGATAAAATATCGGAACTTTCAGAATTTGAGGAGTGAAGTTGAGTGAAGAAGAAGAAATTAGTAAGTTTAAGTTTAGCGGCAACGATGGCATTGTCTGCTGCGATTGCACCGGTATACGCAGCACCTGGTAGCGGGATTTCTGAAAAGATTCATGTAAATGAAAATAGTAAAGCACCAAACTTTATTTCAGGTAAACTATCAGCGCCATCGAAAAAAGCAGCAAAAGAAATAGTATTTGACTTTCTTGCACAAAAACAAGGAGTTTATAAATTTAGCAATGATCCATTTTCAAGCTTTAAAGTTGTTAAAGAGTCAAAAGATGAACTTGGCTTTACACAACTAAAATTACAACAAATTTATAAAGGTGTTCCTGTATTTGGAGCAGTTGTTACAGCTCATGTTAATAAAGAAGGCGTACTAACAGCGGTTTCTGGGGAAGTTGCACCTGAACTTGATAAAAAAGCAGCTTTAAAAGAAGGATCTAAAGTAAAACGAGCTGATGCAGTGGCAACAGCAGCAAAAGATTTGGAATCAAAATTAGGAGAAACGCCTGAGTTAGAACATGAAGCGACTCCGCAGTTTGTTGTTTATACAAAAGATGGAGAAGCGAAGTTCGCTTATGCAGTAGAATTTGAATTCCTTTATCCTTCACCAGGGAATTATCAATACTTCGTGGATGCCCAAACTGGAGAAATTTTAAATTCGTATAATCAAATCCATGAAGCTAAACCGAGTGAAGGCGTCACTTCACCAACAGGAACAAATACAGTGGGAACTGGTAAAGGTGTGTTAGGAGATTCTAAATCGTTTAATACAGTAACAAATAGTAATGGATCATACTTAGTGGATCGCACGCGAGGAAATGGTATTTTTACATATGATGCAAAAAACCGAACTCGTACGCCAGGAACATTATGGTTAGATGCAGATAACGTATACAATGCAGCTTACGATGGTGCTGCTGTTGATGCTCATGCGTATGCGGCACAAACATATGATTATTATAAAGATGTACATGCACGTAATAGTTATGATGGAAATGGGGCACAACTAATCTCAACTGTGCATTATGGACGTAATTACAATAATGCATTTTGGAGCGGGTCTCAAATGGTTTATGGAGATGGCGATGGTTCAACATTCATCCCGTTATCTGGGGCACTTGATGTAATCGCTCATGAATTAACACATGCAGTTACAGATACAACAGCAGACCTGATTTATCAAAATGAATCTGGGGCTATCAATGAGTCTATGTCTGATATTTTTGGTACATTAGTTGAATACCATTTTAATAACAATCCAGATTGGCAGATTGGTGAAGACATCTACACACCATCAACTGCTGGCGATGCGCTTCGTTCAATGGCTGACCCAACTGAAAGTGGCGATCCAGATCATTACTCAAATCGTTATATCGGAACATCAGATAACGGTGGAGTTCACTGGAACAGTGGTATCAGTAACAAAGCCGCTTACTTATTATCAAATGGTGGAACACACTACGGTGTAAGCGTAACTGGAATTGGTAACGATAAGACAGGGAAGATATTCTATCGAACTTTAACTCAATATTTAACTCCTAACTCTACATTCAGTCAGTATCGTGCAGCATCTGTACAAGCGGCTACGGATTTATACGGAGCTAGCAGTGCTGAAGTGACGAGTGTGAAAGCGGCATTTAGTGCAGTAGGTGTAAATTAAAGATACGTTATTTATTTTACGTATTAGTTTAAGAATATCGGTATAAGACAAGACACAGCTAGCACCATTTTTGGTGCAAGCTGTGTTTTTCTAAAGTGAATAGGTGCTTGCCAAATGTCACATCATGTAGTAAAGTATGTTTAATTTCACATATGAAACGATGATGGGAAGTAGTAACAAGCTCTGTTTTTTCTAGAGAGCCGGCGGGTGGTGCAAGCCGGTAAAAACACTTGTGAATCCGTCCTGGAGTTGCGCAACTGAACGAATAGTAAGTTGTAGCCGGTTGAAAAGCCGTTATGAGACAAGTGGATTTGTTTGTAATGAACAAGTCAATCAGGGTGGCAACGCGGGTAGCTCTCGTCCCTTTCCAAGGGGATGGAGGGCTTTTTTTGTTGTCTAAAAGTCTTATTTCACTTTCCATCATCACCATTCAAAGGAGGAAAATACATGTTAGATGTAAAACGCGTAAGAGATAATTATGAAGAAGTGAAAGCAAAATTAGAAAAGCGTGGCGAAGACCTCGGGAATTTCGATCAATTTGCCGAGTTAGATGGGAAACGTCGTGAATTAATCGGTAAAGCAGAAGTGTTAAAAGCAGAACGTAATGAAGTATCAGGTCAAATTGCTACAATGAAACGTAATAAAGAAAATGCTGATGATTTAATTGTTCGTATGCGTGAAGTAGGTGACGAAATTAAAGTGATTGACGATGAGCTTCGAGAAGTAGAGGCGAAGTTTGAGGATATGATGATGCGTCTTCCTAATATTCCACATGAGAGTGTTCCAGTTGGCGAAACGGAAGACGATAATGTTGAAGACCGAAAATGGGGAGAAATTCGTGAATTTGATTTTGAGCCAAAACCGCATTGGGATATTGCGACAGACTTAAATATTATTGATTTTGAACGTGCAGCAAAAACAACGGGTAGCCGTTTCTTATTTTACCGTGGACTGGGTGCGCGTTTAGAGCGAGCGTTGATGAACTTTATGATCGACCTTCATACAGAAGAGCATGGTTATGAAGAAATGCTACCACCGTACTTAGCGAATCGTGCGAGTTTAACGGGTACTGGTCAATTGCCTAAATTTGAAGAAGATGCATTCTTAATTGAAAAAGAAGATTTCTTCTTGATTCCAACATCAGAAGTAACGGTTACAAATTTCTATCGTGATGAAATTTTAACGAATGATATGCTGCCACAAGGGTTTGCTGCATATAGTGCATGTTTCCGTTCTGAAGCGGGATCTGCAGGTCGCGATACTCGTGGGTTGATTCGCCAGCATCAATTTAACAAAGTCGAATTGGTTCGTTTTGTTAGCCCAGATGATTCTTACAACGAGTTGGAGAAGTTAACTGGACATGCTGAAAAAGTTCTTCAATTATTGGGACTGCCATACCGCGTTCTGAAAATGTGTACAGCTGATTTAGGATTTACGGCAGCGAAAAAATACGATATTGAAGTATGGATTCCAGCTCAAGGTGTATACCGTGAGATTTCTTCTTGCAGTAACTTTGAAGATTTCCAAGCTCGTCGTGCGAATATTCGTTTCCGTCGCGAAGCGGGTGGAAAACCAGAATTCGTTCATACATTAAACGGAAGTGGCTTAGCACTTGGTCGTACAGTAGCTGCTATTTTAGAAAACTTCCAACAAGAAGATGGATCTGTTATCATTCCTGAAGTTTTACTTCCATATATGGGTGGGAAAGAAGTCATTGCTAAAAAATAGACTTTGTTTAGCGGAACAACTTTTAAAAATGAAATAAAAAAACCAGAAAAGAACCGATTATCGGTTTCGTTTCTGGTTCTTTTTTTGTTCGCGTAATTGACGGAAAAATGTGGTGAGAATTCCGCCGCATTCGTCTGCAAGGACACCTTCTGTTACTTCGCATTCATGATTAAAGCGCTCATCATTCAGTAAACGGTAAAGTGAGTCTACGCATCCTGCCTTTGCATCACGTGCGCCGTACACCACATGCGGAATACGAGATTGTAAAATAGCTCCCGCACACATAGGACAAGGCTCAAGCGTGACATAAAGAGTGGTTTCTTCTAAACGCCAGCTTCCTATTTTTTGACACGCCTCTTGAATCGCTATCAATTCTGCGTGTGTCGTTGCATTTTGAGTGGTTTCTCTTAAATTATGAGCACGAGCTATTATTTCTCCCTTATAGGTAATAACAGCCCCGATTGGAACTTCACCTAACATCGCAGCTTTTTCAGCTTCTATTAAAGCTTCTCGCATATAATGGCGATTTGTTTCCATTGCATCCATTCGTCATCGCTCCTTGTGTTTAGTGTAGCATGTTTTATTCACCTGTCGCATATCGTTTTAGGAGATGTTGTAAAGGAGGGTACTCATGATTTATGTTGTGAAGTCCGGAGATAGCTTGTACTCAATCGCTAATAGATTTAATGTGAATGCAGCAAATCTGGCTACTTTAAATGAACTTGAAGATCCGGATGTGTTAGTCATTGGTCAGACACTCGTCATTCCAGGTGCGCCTGATCCTTCTCGGCCAACTATTGAATCGAATGCATATGTGGAATGGTATACGGAACGGCCAGCACAAAGCTTACTGGACGAAGTTAAAAAGCGAGGACCATTGCTGACGTATATGATGCCTTTCTCATATGATGTGAAGCGCGATGGTTCATTAACCCCGTTAAATTGGAACGGACTTGAACAGATTGCTGCGGATGAAAATATCATTGCTGCCATTGTTATTTCTAATATTGAAGATGGTGCATTCAGTGATACGCTCGCGCAAGCGATATTTGCTGATCCTGCCATTCAAGACAAACTGATTCAAAATATTTTAGCCGAAGCAAAGGCGAAAAATGCGAAAGACATTCATGTCGACTTTGAATATTTACGCAAAGAAGATCGACAAGCGTACGTTGATTTTTTAAAGAAATTAAAAGAGGCTGCGAAAGGCTTGGCATTATCTGTCGCACTAGCGCCTAAAACATCTGCTACTCAAGTTGGTAAGTGGTATGAAGGTCATGATTATAAGCAAATTGGTGAGGTAGCTGATTTTGTTGTTATTATGACGTATGAATGGGGATACAGCGGTGGACCACCGATGGCCGTTTCACCAATTGGTCCAGTTCGAGAAGTTCTAACCTATGCCTTAACCGAAATACCAGGAAACAAGATTATGATGGGGCAAAATTTGTATGGCTATGATTGGACGTTGCCTTTTAAAGTAGGTAACCCGAACGCTAGAGCTCTGAGTCCAAAACAAGCAATTGAATTGGCAAGAGAAAGAAATGCAGCTATTTCGTACGATACAAAATCCCAAGCACCTTACTTTAATTATTGGTTAGATGGCAAAGAACATGTTGTATGGTTTGAAGATGCAAGGTCAATAAACGCTAAGTTTGAGTTAATCAAAGAGTTAGGGTTACGAGGCATAAGTTACTGGCATATCGGTTTCCCATTCCCTCAAAACTGGCTTTTATTAAATGAATTGTTTCAAGTGAAAAAGGTGCAGAGCTAAATCACTTTTCCTCTTTGGAAAAGTAGATTTTGGCTCTGTTTTTCATTTTCTTGCTATGTTAGAATTAAAAGCACTGATTGATATTGAACAATAAGTAAAATTTCAAAAGGATAAATCCACACTTTGTGAAGTTCCTATTGAATACCTCTATTAAAGGAGATATCTGATGCCGATCCCATTTATCACAGTCGAAGGCCCGATTGGCGTTGGAAAAACATCGCTATCAAAAGCCATCGCTGATACGAATAATTTTCATCTGTTAAAAGAAATTGTGGATGAAAATCCGTTTTTGAATAAATTCTATGAAGATATTGAAGAGTGGAGCTTCCAAACGGAAATGTTTTTCCTTTGTAATCGTTACAAGCAGTTAAGTGACATTCAAAAAAAATACATATCGAAACAACAACCCGTTGTAGCTGATTATCACATCTTCAAAAACCTTATTTTTGCAAAACGTACGTTACAACCTGAGGAATATGTAAAGTATGAAACAATATACCGAACGTTAACTCATGATATGCCGAAGCCAAACATGGTCATTTATTTGCATGCAAGCTTAGACACATTGATGAAACGTATTGCGTTACGTGGTCGTGAATTTGAAAAAATGATATCGGCCGAATACATGGAACAGTTATCTGCTGATTATCATACGTTCATTCAGCATTTTGAAGAAACACATCCTGAAATACCAGTTCTTCGTTTTAATGGAGACGAAATCGATTTTGTTCAAAATGAAAGTGATTTGACATGGATTTTAGATCAAGTACAAGAAACGTTAGAAAAAAGGAGTCTCCAAGTATGAACTTACGCGAAAAATATGGTATCCCTAAAAATGCTGTCATCACGATAGCCGGTACAGTAGGTGTTGGTAAATCAACAATGACGAAGGCTTTGGCAGATGCATTGCAATTCCGAACATCATTTGAAAAAGTAGATGCTAACCCATACTTAGATCGATTTTATGATGATTTTGAAAAATGGAGTTTTCACCTGCAGATCTATTTCTTAGCAGAACGCTTTAAAGAACAAAAACGTATCTTTGAATTCGGTGGAGGATTTATTCAAGATCGATCAATTTACGAAGATACAGGCATTTTCGCAAAAATGCATATGGAAAAAGGAACGATGAATCTAACGGATTACGAGACATATACAAGCCTGTTTGATGCAATGGTTATGACACCTTATTTCCCACATCCAGATTTATTGATTTATTTAGATGGTTCAATCGAAGATATTTTAGGTCGTATTCAAGAGCGCGGACGTCCAATGGAACAACAGACGCCAGTTGAATATTGGTATGAAATGCACGAGCGCTATGAAAACTGGATTAATTCATTCAATGCATGTCCAGTATTGCGTTTAAACATTAATGATTACGATTTAATGAAAAATCCCGACACGGTAGAAGCAGTTGTTGAGCGTGTTGGCCACTTTATCCAACAAACATCTTTATTACGTAAATAGTAGGACAAGCCTGCAGACTGTAAAACGAACTCTTTTTAAAAGCGTTTGTTTTACAGTCTGTTTTGTTTTTCAAATGAATCAATTTCATAATGAAAAATCTAATAAAAAATCCAAATAAAGTTGATTTCCACTTCAGGCGTACGCTTTCCGTGGACACGGCTTCAATCTCCTCGTCACTACAAAACATGTGCTCCTGCGGTTACTCGTCGCAAAGACACTGGCTATTGGCCAGCATCTTTCCTGCGGGGCTTTCAGCTCGTGCTGATTCCACTGGAGTCGCCGCCTTGCGCTCCAATCAATGATATCTACTTAAAAAAATGGATAAATGACAAATAAACCAATTAAATCTATCCCTTAAGTGAAGTATGAAAATTATACGAATGAACAATAATCTAGTGAGTTGATTGATTGTTAGCATTACCGCTGCATGGATAGAATTTCAGCAAACTATCACTTAATGAACAACAAATAGTTCATAACAAAAAAGGCGACTCCTGGGAGTCGCCTTCATAATATTCTGATTAGTTATGTTAGAAGAAAATTCGTTACCTAAGCAACGAATACAATCTCCATATATATGCGCGTGTTTGTTGAAAGTATGGAGGAGGAAGAGGGATTCGAACCCCCGCGGGATTTGACTCCCCTGTCGGTTTTCAAGACCGATCCCTTCAGCCGGACTTGGGTATTCCTCCGTGTCAACAAAATATAATTTATCATGTACAAAAAACAAAGTCAACAAAAATAGCGAAAAAAATTATTGTTTTATTATTTCGTTTTTTCTTACAAAAGATTAATAATAATTAGCTCTTGGTTTTCCTCCGATAAGTACGCTTTTTACTTCTATAGAATCTCATTTCCTAAAAGTACCGTTTATATATTCATAGTAACCGATTGATTTTTTCAATTGAAATCGTTATACTAGTAAATGCCGTGCTAGGTGGGAAGGTAGCGGTGTCTTGTAACTCGCAATCCGCTCTAGCGAGACTGAACTCCTTCTCGAGGCTGTTTATATGTAGGGTCTGACTTTTGCACGTAGTGTTGACGTCTGGGTCCTGCGCAATGGGTGTCCATGAATCAGGTCAGGTCCGGAAGGAAGCAGCCTTAAGTGGTTTTACTCATGTGCCGCAGGGTCGCCTAAACTGAGCTAACGACAGAGGTTCCGCTTATGTATTTCAGTCGAAGGAAGGTGCACGGTATACATACTTCCATTCAGGTGTTTGTTCGCAATGCGAACAAGCGCCTTTTTTCATGCCTTTAAAACGTAAATTTCATCTTCATGAAATGGGAAGAACAGGTTAGTTATGATATACTAAAAGGACTGTTTAAAATCATTCAATAAGGGGAGAAATCAGTTGGCGTATCAAGCTTTTTATCGTGTCTACCGCCCGCAATCTTTTGCGGAGATGTCAGGCCAAGCACATATAAAACAAACCCTTCAAAATGCTCTCCTTCATAATAAAACAACGCACGCGTATTTGTTTTCAGGTCCAAGGGGAACAGGAAAAACTAGTGCGGCCAAAATATTTGCAAAAGCACTAAACTGTGAACGGGCACCGATTTCTGAACCATGTAATGAATGTGATTCATGTACGAGTATTACAAATGGGTCAAACACAGATGTCATCGAATTTGATGCAGCTTCGAATTCACGTGTTGAAGAAATTCGAGATGTCATTGAAAAAGTACGCTTTGCACCTGCAAATTCTCGTTTCAAAGTATATATCATTGATGAAGTCCATATGTTATCTAACAGTGCGTTCAATGCTTTATTAAAAACATTAGAAGAACCACCCGAACATGTGGTATTCATTCTTGCAACAACTGAACCTCATAAACTGCCATTGACAATTATTTCGAGATGTCAGCGTTTTGACTTTAAACGAATTACAGCGTCAGACATTGTCAATCGTATGCAAGTCGTGCTTGCAGATTCCAATATCCCTTCAAATGAGCAAGCTTTGAAAGTAATTGCTCAAGCCGCAAGCGGTGGGATGCGAGATGCACTCAGTATGTTAGATCAAGTGGTGTCATTTAGTGGAGAAGAAATGACGGTTAATGATGCTTTGTTGGTTACTGGTTCTATTGGACAAGAAGTGTTTTACCAACTAGCTGAGGCTTTATTAACCAAAGAGGTTGGAAAAGTTTTAATGCTTTTGGAAGAATTAATGAAAGAAGGAAAAGATCCTGTACGTTTAACAGAAGATATGATTACGTTTTTCCGAGATCTCTTGTTAATGAATACAGCACCGGATTTAGATGAATTGCTGGAACTAGCTTCTGCAGAAGTGAAATTTAAAGAACTTGCAGAACAGTTTTCGTTAGAAAAGTTATATCAATTCATTGAAATTCTTTCAGCAACACAACAAGAGATGCGATTTTCAAATCACGCAAAAGTGTATTTAGAAACTGCTTTATTGAAAATGTCTCAAGTGAAGGAAGGGGCAGTCACTTCCCACTCAGTCGATTTAACACCTTTTGAGGAGAAAATCGAACAGCTTGAAAGAACAGTAATTGCATTGGAACAACAAGTGCGACAAGGACTTTCTGGAAACGGTGGGGCAGCTCAACAAGCGACTGAACCTCAAAAACGTCAGCGACCGAAATCACAATCAGGTTATAAAGTGCCGACTGGCCGAATTGCTGAAGTATTAAAGACAGCAACAAAAGACGATATTCAGTTAATCAAAACCCACTGGGCAACGATTATGAACCAGTTGCAAAAATCACACGCTGCTTTATTGAATGAAGCAGAACCTGTAGCCGCATCTGGGCGAGCTTTTGTGTTAAAATTTAAGTATGATATTCATTGCCAAATGGCGGCGGATAATCAAACCTTCTCAAGTAGCTTTACTCAGATTCTTCTTAACTTAACGGGGAATTCATATGAAGTATTGTTTGTACCTGAAGAAGAGTGGATGAAAATCCGTGAAGATTTTATTCGTCAAAATGGCTTGAAGCCGACTACGCCTGAATCTTCTGATGTTGAGCAAGCCGCTGACGAAATGATGAGTTTTATGCAAGCGGAGGAAAGAGCTTCAGAAGATCCATTGATTGTAGAGGCTGAAAAACTGTTTGGTAAAGAATTTGTAGAAATACATGATGACTAAGGAGGAATTTTAAAATGCGCGGAATGGGAAATATGCAAGGTATGATGAAGCAAATGCAAAAAATGCAAAAACAAATGGCTGAGGCTCAAGAAGAATTGGGAACACAACGCTTTGAAGGTGTAGCTGGAGGCGGAATGGTTAAAGTAACAGTTTCAGGACATAAAGAGGTATTAGAAGTAGCTCTTGATGAATCTGTTGTTGATCCAGAAGATGTTGAAATGTTACAAGATTTAATCGTCATCGCTACGAACGAAGCAATGAAAAAAGCTGAAGAAACAACGAACTCCACGATGGGACAATTCACGAAGGGATTGAACCTCCCTGGCATGTTCTAGGAGGAAACCATATGCACTATCCTGAACCAATATCAAAACTCATTGATAGTTTTATGAAATTGCCAGGTATCGGGCCGAAAACCGCGGCCCGTCTGGCGTTTTTTGTTTTAGGTATGAAAGAAGATACCGTTCTCGACTTTGCAAAGGCTTTGGTTGATGCAAAACGAAATTTGAGTTTTTGCACCATTTGCGGACATATTACAGATACGGACCCTTGCCGAATCTGTCAAGATAAGCAACGTGATGACACAATTATTTGTGTAGTCCAAGACCCTAAAGACGTGATAGCTTTGGAAAAAATGCGAGATTATCACGGATTGTACCATGTTCTACACGGCGCTATTTCTCCAATGGACGGAATAGGTCCTGAAGACATTAATGTGCCACCCTTATTAAAAAGGTTGCAGGATGAGAGAGTGCAAGAATTGATATTAGCAACGAACCCTACTATAGAAGGGGAAGCTACTGCTATGTATATTTCAAGGCTTGTTAAACCATCCGGCATTCGCACTACACGCATTGCCCATGGCTTACCCATCGGTGGAGATTTAGAGTACGCAGATGAAGTGACCTTGTCAAAAGCGTTAGAAGGTAGACGCGAGTTGTAAAGAGGAGGGCATTGCGTAAAATGTTTTTTCGAAAAGGGAAACTTAAAAAAGAATTCGATGAAAACCTAATTCGATTAATAAGAGAGACAAATGAAGATTGGAAGAACGCTCAAGTCATCGAAGACTTTCTAGATGACTACGATCTGTCCGTCATTGCTCAACGAAAAATTGCAGAGAGTAAACATTTCTTTCTATTTAAAGAAGCGAAGATTCGAAAGATACTTTTAAAATGAAGCATATGTTATACCAATCTCTTCATATATTAGTGGACAACTAATAGGAAGGTGGAAAGCGATATGAAACTCGCTCTTTATGTGATTGGTATAATATTACTTCTTTTTTTATTTTTGAATAAACAATCGAAAGTCAAAGTAATCGAACTTTTTTCGATTTGGTGGTTTAGAATTGCGATGGCATTCGTCGTATTGTTTGGAATTCACGTCATCTCTGGGTTCTTCGGCTTTTATGTGCCGGTAAACATCCTTTCGGGACTAATGATTGCGACGCTTGGAATCCCAGGAATATTAAGTGTGTTGTTGATTTCTTTTGTTTTATAACTTATTTCAAATAATGTATTGACTTTGTTTAATACATAGCGTAATATAATAAAGGTCGCTAAGGTGCGATGCAAAACATGAACCTTGAAAACTGAACAGCAAAACGTCAACGAAATATAGCGATGATCGCTTTGGCGATCGTAGCAAAAACGTTTTCTTCCGCCGACACCTGTCGGTATCGAAAACAAACTTGAACTTAAACGTTCATTATAAACGTCAAAATTTTTGACGCCAGCAACAAAGTCGAGCTAATCGACTCACCTATTATGGAGAGTTTGATCCTGGCTCAGGACGAACGCTGGCGGCGTGCCTAATACATGC
>NZ_JBYNRN010000044.1:0-62052 GCF_057785155.1 Paenisporosarcina sp. | reverse complement strand
AGGGGGTGGACAGTTTAGTTGACGGGATCTTGTCCCACGCACCCGTACGTCCTACCCTGGTTACTGATATATTAAATCCTATTAAAAAAAGGTCAACCAGTAAAAACTGGTTAACCTTATAATACGAAGCACCCGTTAGTTGAACAAGGAGACGTACTTTATTTGAATACCTCGTTTATTTCATTTCTGTCGTAATCCAATATCCAATCATTGTATTTGTCATAAATATCTCTTATTGTTTCGGGCGAGGTCGCCAACAGATCACAACCTCTATCATCATACACATGAAAAATGGTCTCTTTTTTAATATTGATGAAAAAAACATCATGATAAATCTTAGGTTTAATTCCCATATCTTGATTGCAAATTGCTTTTAACAAAGGAATATATTTAATATCCGATGTTTTACATTTAAGAATAAATCTATGCGTCTGGTACTTACCATCCTCATCATCCTCGGGGAAAACATAAGGTAGTGTCGTGTGCTTCAACTTTTTCAAAACAGACTTATCCTGTACGTTTTTAGAGAAGATGTTCAATTTACGATTGAACGTTGCATTATCTCTAAAATCATTCACATTTGCTACCACAAAAATCTCATCTTCTTGAAGATGTAAAGTCTTAAACAAAGTGATAGCCCTTTTGTAAACTCCTCTAAGATAAGGACTGTTTTCGTAACAATAGTCACTATCATAATCCACGCCTAAATTGAACCGAATACCAATGTCCCAGCTATAAAACAAGGCTGGTCTAAGTTCTAAGTTCGGGAAATTCTCATTCATAAAGTTGTTTAATTCCATTTTTGCACCTCGTTAATTTGTTTCATAAAACTGTTCTTATTGAACTAACCTGCCCCGTTAGTTGAACAAGAACCTGAATGATCAGCCGTAAAACTTCGATTATACTTACTCAACCGAATTGTATCACGTACACATCCTAGGTTGACATAACACCCGAATGAGGAAGTAGTTAACTTCAGTACCCAAAAAGAAAAGCTGTCATGAAAGGTAGCCGAAGGCAGGTCAATTATTTTTATTCTCTACTAATTAAATTAACTCTTTGAAATGGGTTATCAGTTTTGATAGAGTCAATTTCTGTTCGTTTCTCAGAAGGTTCTCTGATACTGTCTATAGCTGTTAATACATTAGTGAGACCTTCCATCATCCCTTTAACGGATAATATTAAAATTGATAAGAAAAGTATCGGGATGAAGGATATCCAAGGATAAGATGTCCATAGAAAATCCCACCACATTCCAAGCAATCCAGCCCATTCGTTTGAAGTAGAAATTGCTTTAGTTTGTCCGAACAAATCTTCTCTCCTGACATACCCACCTACGAACAATCCTAATACAGCTAAATGTGACATAAGAATTAGCGTTTGAATAAAATCTCTCAGAAAAATGATTGTCAATTGAGGAACTAAAAAGGGTTTAATGTGTTTTGTAACAATCCTCCAATTACTAGCACCAATCGTCCTTGAACTTTCGATAAACTCCTTGTTATAAATGGTTTTTACTTCATTCGCTATTAATATCGAATTTGTTGGAATGTAAAGAAATGCCAACACGACGAAGTATAATATAACCCTTTCCCCATAAGGAAGAGGCTCAGGTCCTTCGACCTGGACTCCATCAACTACAAACATACCCGTATCTTGAAAGAGAATCACATTCAGAAGGAAAAATGCAAACAACGTCATTGGGAAATAATTGAAAGCGTCTACCATTGATTTAATGGGTCTCTCTAATTTCTTTAGAAAAAAATGAATAAATAATCCAATCCATATTGAAGGGAAAACTCGTAGGAACGTAATGATTAAAGCTGCTATAATCGTATATTTCACACCTACTACCATCACAATAAATAAGTCTCTTCCAAAGCTATCTGTTCCGAAAGGAGGAGAGTTCTTAAAATTATAAGGTGCCGGTAAAGGTTTTCCGGTAGGATCATAAAGTAAAGGTGACGTAGGAATTTGATCATTAAAGATTAGAAAGTAAAGAATGCTGACTAAAAACATTCCTCCACTGATTATGAAACCAGTTAGAAACAACCTATCTAATAGGAGTCTTTTTAAAATGTACACTTTATTTCACCATTCCAATCTTTGCCCCGTTTGTCTCTCTATTAAGTTGGTAATAAGAGCGTATAAAATAAAGACAGGTAAGAAAAACATAATTAACGTGAACGCAATGACGTTCGGATATGGGTAACTAGTTATAAATGTAAAGATTCCATAAATGTTGAATAGCTTCTCAAAAATCACCATAGAAGATAATAAGTACAGTACAATCGTTTTACTATGACTAAAAATACTATGTGTAATATTTCTCAACACGTGAGAGAAAAAAATATAGGTTTTGTCATATCCTTTACTTCTGGCTAACTCTACGTATGATTTTTTCCATTCCTCGTTTACTAAATGAAGGTTAATCCTATAAATCATAAAGGACGGAATCAATGCCAAAGTTATGATAGGCAAGAAAAATGTATTGTTTTGTGAAGAGCCAGCTACCGGAAATAATAAGGTTCCTGTTTGCTTAAAATAATAAAGTACAGAAAATTGAATGACCATAATAATGAATAGATCAGGCAATGATTCTAGCAATGAAACAATTTTGGATACTATATCATTTACTTTTTGTGGTAACAATATTGTTACGTAAGTGATTAATATACCTATGATAATAGAAATACTTAAAGCAGAAAGGAAAATAATAAGGGAGTACAAGTAGTAATCCCAAAAATTCAAGAAAATAGAATACTCATGTTTTGTTGGCCCTAAAACTACCAGGTTTTCGGGGAAAATTAGGGATTTAATAATATGAATTACATTTTTTGTGAACAAAGTGAAGTCCATTTGAATTCCCCTCGTAAACAACCCTACAAAAGCACTTAGGAGAATGATACCAATTACTACATAAAAAAAACGTGTTAATACACTTAAAATGGAACTCATAATAATCCCAATCCTCCATCTTTTCACTGAAAGTTAAATATTTACAATTTAACATAAGATTACCATTAAAATTATTACTTTAACAGCTAGTTAAGTGTATTTTCGGAAAGTCCTGATAACCACAATCAATTTAATTTAATTCTATTTGACAATCTCTACGCAAACTATCGATTCAATCCCTGAACTGGGTTGTATATCACATACACCGTAGGTTGACATAACACATCGACTCGGAAGTGTTTTTTACTAATTGTGTTGAAACTCTTTCAACCAATTAGTTAGGATATTAGGAGATTGTCATACCTAATGATTTTTGAAGTAAGTGCTTCTGTTGGAACTGGTTGAAAGCTTGATAACCGTTTTTGCAATAATCACGTATAGTATTTTGTTGCATTCATTTTATTAGAAAAAAATTACTTTTTAAAATGAAACAATTTTCCACTCTCAATCGTGTAAATGCAAGACGCAAGATTAGGAGAGACAGCCATAATGTATACAGTAGATATAAAGGGACTAAATAAGTCGTATAGAAAATATCAAGCATTAAAAGATGTTAGTCTTCAAATTGAACCTGGATTATTTGGACTGCTTGGACCCAATGGTGCAGGAAAAACAACTTTAATGAAAATTTTAAGCACAATTTTACATACGAAAGAAGGGGAAATATCAATTTATGGGTTTGATTATAAAAAAGATGCGGATAGCATTCGGCAATTACTTGGCTATCTCCCACAAAATTTTCAAACCCCCTTACATTTTACGGGAAAAGAGCTATTACATTACGTAGCTACTATGAAAGGTATTTTAGATAATACAGAAAGAACGAAACAAGTTGACCAAGTATTACATGGAGTAAACCTAGTACAACACGCAAATAAGAAAATAAAGTCCTACTCAGGTGGAATGAAAAGAAGACTTGGTATAGCTCAAGCATTATTAGGTAATCCCAAGCTTATCATTTTGGATGAGCCGACTGCCGGTCTTGATCCTTCCGAAAGAATCAGGTTTCGAAATTTAATTGAAAAGTTGAGCAAGGAGTCTACTATCATTTTATCTACTCATATTATCAGTGATATCGAGTCTATTTGTGAAAAGGTAGCCGTCTTAAATAATGGTGAAGTTCATTTTCAAGGTTCTATTGAGCAATTAGCACAAATAGCCAAAAATTATATTTGGGAGTTTCAAGTACATATTTCCGACTATGACATTGTGGAGAGAGACCATGTAATTATTGGTAGTAAGAGGGAAGAGGATTCAGTGGTTTTCAGGGTAATATCAAAAGATAAACCTCACCACATTGCTAAACTTGTTAAACCAACACTTGAAGATGGATACATGGCTATATTAAATGGAGTGTTAAAATGAATGTAATAAAGCTCGTGTTTAAGAACGAAATGACATTATTATATCGAAACAAGTTTTTAATTATTCCATTGGTGATTATTTTCATTAGTTTTTTTGCAATCATTATTAAATACGAAATGGAGATATTTAACTTTAACACGAGAGGTGAATCATTTTTTAATGCTTTCCAATGGATTTTGTTAGTAAATCTTCTCTTTCTAGGTTTGTTTGCCACCTATTTTGGGGGCAAGGATCGAGAAATGGGATTCGGAAATTTAATTGTAACTTACAAAATTAAAAACTCTCACTGGTTAGTAGGGAAGTGGTTAGTGGTCCAATTTTATGGGGCATGTTTCACGTTCATCACGTTAATAATCCAAATCATTTGGTTCGTAAGTGGTGGCATGAATTTTAATGAATTACCTAAAAACATTTTATATACATTATTTCAAATGGAAGGTTCTATCTTTTTAACAATCTCATTTGGTTTTCTAGCAGGAACATTAATACAAAATATAATTTCATACTTATTAATGCCTGTTATTTTAGGATGGATGGCATATATACAGCTTAGTGTCGATGAAGTGAATCCTCGATGGAGGCTTTTATTAAGTTATGATGCTTTGCATACTAACTCTGCATATAAAGGCATCTGGGGGATCCAACGTGTATTGGAAAGTGTTATCTTTCACCAAGTCGGGATTCTATTACTAGCCTTAATTATATTGCTTGCTACTATTCTTATATATCATCCTAAACGTAGCACGAAAAAAGAAAAAATCATTGTTGCTGCAATTTTGGTGGTCATTAGTATACCTGCTCTAATTATTAGTGAACAACAGTATAAGCAATATAACTCAGCATATAAAAGCTTTCTTGATACAGGAAAATACTATTTATTGCCGATAGATGAAGATGATACTACTTTTTATAAAAATGCACAAGATCAAATTAAAAGTAATTTTTCAATGGAATTCACTGACTTAGTTATTACTTTTATTCAAGAAGATTCACTATCTGTAATAAGTGATTTAACAGTACGTAATAATAGTGAGGAAGCTCAAAAAGAATTTTATGTCACTTTACATCATGGATTAAAAGTAACGGATTGTTATAGTGAGAAGGAGGTTACTTGCACAAGAGAGAATGATTATTTGAAAATAAATGTAAAGACTGAAATTCAACCGGAACAAGAATTAAAGTTAAAACTAAATTATAAAGGAAATATCAAGCAATTCCGTAATGACACTTTAGAAAAACAGTCTTTTATCAATGAAAATGGAATTTACTTACCTAAAGAAGCTGGCTGGTATCCCCTCATAGGAAAGAGGAAGTTAGCGATAAGTCAATCACATAATAATATATATTCAAACTTTGAAATTAGGAATGGGAAAATGGTTGAGGATAACCCAACTGAGTTTTCAATAGAAATAGTTGACACTTACGATATCCCAATTGCTATTACAATTCCTAAAGTAGAGAATGGAAAATATAAAGGACTATCACAATATGGTTTATCTGTCATGGGAGGGAATTTAAGTGAAAAGGAAGTTGGTTCAGTTCGGGTGATTAGTCATCCAGATGTTCTTAATAGTGCTTCACATACTGTTACCTTATTTCTTGATAAATGGAAAGCTACAGAGAAATGGCTGGGAGTACCTGTTGTTCCAAAGGTCATATATATCATTGATTCAGACCTAGCAAACCTTACTCAACAAAATACGGATTTTATAGTATGGGACAGTTATGTATTAGCAAATATTAATAGAGACAACTCATTGATGGCCTATTATACAGCTTCTACACTAGTAGAAGAATTCAATATGGGTTTTGATTACAATGATTTGAATTTATTGAGAGATGTTTTGGTGTGGGAATTGCAAAAACATTTCAATATTGAGTCGGAATTTAAAAGTTTTCAGGAGAAAATTAATGATACAAATCCATATATGTCTCCAAAAGATAAAAATACGATTAATTTAATCGATCAGTATGAACAAAAAGGAGAAGAAGATTTAAGTATTCTCGTTAAATATCTTTATTTACAATATAGTAAAACGGATGAAAAATTGAAATTCGATCTTAAAGAATCAATAAAAAAATATGAAAAAGAAGTGAGGGACCACAGTCAATGAGTGGACTACAAACTAGGCAGCGTATTTGGCTCAAGCTTTGGTTTACCTCAATCCATTCCATTTGCCTAATGTTAATGGTCCCTTTGGGGATTTATATTATTAATATGTTTCAGTTGGATAGTATTAGGTCTTATTCAAGTTTGTTTTATGAAAAGTTTGCTGTGATTTGGTACGTTTTTATTTTACACTGGTGTTTTTCTATTGATTTTGATACGAAATTCCACGTTCAATTAATAACATATCATTTAAAGAGATGGAAAATAATTTGTGAAAGAATACTTTTTGCATCACTAGTCTTTTATAGTTCATTAATTATTATCACGATAACACATAAGTTTTTTTTATTTGAACTTTCCTGGATAAGTTTAATTTTTTCAATTCCTGTATACGTTGGAATCACTGGTGTTATGGTCTTATCTACGGTTATAGGAAATCATTCACTAGGCGGTTTGTTTGTGGGACTTATATTATGGATTATCTCACTTAATGGTGGGGGGCTTTTAATCTACTTGAATCCCGTCCTACTTGAGTTTCCAAATGTTTATAATTTAGTAGTCTATAGTAATTTAACTGGCTCAAATAATAATTGGATACTTTACAATAGATTATTTTATTTTTCTCTTGGAATATTACTAACTGCATACTCTTTGATATATTTTCATCGAAAATCTTTTTAAGTTAGGAGGGTAACTGAATGGAAGATGAAGAATATATGAAGCAACTTTCATACGGTAATGACTCGGCATT
The DNA here is from genome assembly GCF_057785155.1 of Paenisporosarcina sp. Lineage (NCBI taxonomy): Bacteria > Bacillati > Bacillota > Bacilli > Caryophanales > Caryophanaceae > Paenisporosarcina > Paenisporosarcina sp. The sequence continues at coordinate 54,868 of NZ_JBYNRN010000044.1, read as the reverse complement.
TGACCCTCTTGTATTCCGTTATCATAAATCTCTATATGGTTATGTGTACCGTTTAACACTTGATGAAAAATTAGCTGAAGACATTGTACAAGAAACATTGATTAAAATATATAATGAAGGGAAAAAAGGGCATGTCCCTGATATGTTCAAACCTTGGATATATAAAATAGCTACAAACTTATGTAAAGACTACTGGAAAAAGGGTTCTACTCAAAAAGAGAAGTTAACTGACGTCATAATAGATGAAAATGTACCAATCCAAAATATTATTAATTTACAAATGGAACGTAAATGGATGCTAGAAGCATTAAGTAAATTAAAAATTGAGTATAGGACTGTTTTATACTTACGATTCTATCAAGATCTAAAGTATTCTGAAATCGCACTGGCATTAGACTTGTCAATTAATACGGTAAAGTCACGAATCACCCGTGGATTAAAGCATCTAGAAGTTATTTTGAAATTAGATGCTCGGAAAGGGGTCGAGGGTAATGAGTGAGGATGAAAAATTGGCTCAAATGGAAAAGAAGTGGGAAAATAATTTCGAACGCTTTACAACCCCGATACCTACCGTTGAGCAGACATTTGAATTAATTAACAAAATAAGAGAAAAAATTGAATTGCAGCCGATTGATATAAGAGAAGAGCTCGAAGTACAACAAGGAAAACAATCAATTCGAGAACGAATCACTAATTTGTTTTTATCACAATGGAATTTTTATGGTTCTCGCAGCTGGCTGTATACCGGGTTAGTAATGCTATTTCTCTGTTTAACAATCAATCAGAATGCCGAAAATGCTATAAGTGGATATATACATTGGATAAAATGGGGAACTTTATTCGTGATTTTGTTTATTGCCTATGCTTTTCGCACAAAAGATGAAGGCAATTATATTATTGAAAAGCTAAGTTATTATTCACTAATTCATCAAATGTTTGCACGGTTTACAATTGTAATGGGAGTTCAATTTTTAATTTCATTGCCACTAAGTTATTTTGTACTTGGAAATTCAAGTTCTATACTGTTAGTATTCACCTCATTTTCAACAATGTTCTTTTTCGGTGTCACTGGTTTTATAAGTATTTTCTGGTTTGGTCATAAAATTGGATCTTTAATTACTCTAATGGTTTGGATGATTCAATTAATATTTGAAAGTAAATTAAACATTGCTTACTTGTTTCAGGCACCAAGTAGTGACACATTCATTTACATGCACATCTTTACAATCATATTATCTTTTCTTCTGTTAAGTAGCACATTAACAAAAACTAGAATGGAGAGATATTTCTTATGAGCTTCAGAATTAGTGTGAATGAAGTAGAGTATTCCTTGGGAAAAGAAAAATTATCAGTAAACCTGGGTTCATGCTTTTTCACTTCAGGAATCACTTATGTAGTAGGACTTAATGGGTCGGGAAAGAGTACACTACTAAAACTAATTTCAACAGCAATAAAACCTAAAAAAGGTGTTATTGCTTACACTAGAATGATACATGATAATCATCAAGGTACTTTCAGAAAACAGCTTGAGGATGTGGAAGTTAGAAGAGTAATAGGTTATTTACCTCAGGACTTCAAAGGTCTTTCATCAATGACTATTCAAAGATATTTGAAATATATTGCCTACCATAAAGGAATTCCATATCTGCTTGTAAAGCCACGAGTAAATGATTGGTTGAAGAACACTAACTTATATAGTATACGTAATAAAAAGTTGGGTAGTTTAAGAGGAGGGCAGCTTCAAAAAGTGGGTCTAATCCAAGCAATAATAAATGATCCACGTATTTGTATTTTAGATGAACCTTTTGTTGGGTTAGATAACGAAGAAAAGTTATTTTTTTTACGGAAAATCGAGCGGTTATCATTTAATAGCATTGTATTAATAAGTACACATTTACTTGAGGAAATTGACCAATCTCAATCAGAAAACAGCCTTTTATATGTTGAAGAGGGTAAAATATCACTACATGCGGGTATGGATATCATTGACAAGATATTGGAACGGATGACAAAGAACTCTTTCAAACGGATGCTTTAGTTGAAGAACCGGCTGCCTTTACAAGGCGGCTTTTCTTACGATTAGTCAAGTATCTTAGAAACTTTTTTCATATATTATTTCAAGTGGATTGATACTTTCTTATGGCTTTTCTTTTTTTCACAAGGCTAGAAGAAGATAATCTTTTGTTAAGACTGTACTAGGGACCTATATTGGATCGAAGGTAATCACTTCCTCATCCGGATGTGAATTTCTCCAGTAAGATAGGTTAAGACAATAAAGATTTTTAAAAAAACGAGTGCTATTATGACCTGGTTAAAGACTATTTCTTCTTATTCTTGCTTATAACTGCAAAGAAAAGGAGTGGATTTATTGTCTAGTTATGATGACATCATTCGTTTAGAAATAGTAGATATTAGAGTACGGCATACGAAAAGGAAAGTACATGTGGAACAAAAGAACAACGAGATTCCCAAACAGTATGCAGGCGATATTCGTCGGTATCTTGACTTCTGCGTAAAGTCGGATCAACCCGATGGAACGGAAGCGATGCTCGATTATTTATATGACTCGCTTATGGAGCAAAAGGTGAAAAAAACGACGTGGGAGCGTCGTCTGGCAGCCATCAAAAAGCATTTAGCAGTCATACATAGAATTGATTTCAAAAAGGAAACAGAAGTGACAAGTGAGCTATCGGCGATGAGAAGAATTTACGGGGAGGAAGGCAATGCTCATTTAATTAGAGTACAAGGGAAATCCTCCGTCGACAAAGCTGAGTTACTAGAAATGATTCTCAAACTACCTACGAGGGAAAAAGCCATTTGTCTGGTGAATCTCATCACAGCCAATCGTCCGAATGAGATGGTCGGTATGAAAATAAAGGACTTTAATCTTGAGGGACGAACAGTAGATGTATATTTAATGAAGCAAAAACAGTGGCACACGAAACGATTAACACTAGAAACAGGGAAGGTGGTAAAGAAATATATCAAAGAATATCAACTAAACCTGAAGACTATTTTGTGGGAAGAGTATATAGAGGTGGACGATATGAGAGTGTCGAAATGACTGAGACGGGCTATTGGAAATCGTTGCAGCGATGGACAGGATTGACGGGTTACAATTTTCGTAAGAGCCAAGTTGTTGCCATGCATGAGGCTGGTGCAGATCTATCGACGATTGCTAAACAGACGGGGCATAAGTCGCTGGAAACGTTGGTTGAGCATTACCTAAGTGTTTCAGATTCTACTGTTGAAAAATATTTATGAGTAAGCAAAAAAGAGTTGCCCATAGTTCTTTTAACGCTAAAAGTTCCCTATGGAGTTGGTTTAAAGTGATTTTCTTGAAACAGAAAAGACTCTGAATCTTTTCAAATTATCGCCGGCATCTCTTCATTGAGTTGGAAAAAGTATCAATAGAAAAGATGCTGTCCAAGGACTTTTTAACGAGGGATGCTTGATTAGGAGAGTGAAAGAATCGACACCAGTTGCTACAAAAAGCAAGTAGCCGAAGATGCAATTTCGGCTACCCATAGACTTGCTATTAAAATGAACGATCATCTATCTGATATATCCATCTTTTAACCTTTTCAAGAAGCCTCTCCATGCTTCCTTCTTCAAAAGGAGACTCCAGATTTGCGCTCTTCAAAAGCTCAGGGTATGGGAGCCGTCCACCTTGTTTGTTCATTTCCAGAAAGCTGTCCCAAGTAGATTTCGGATCATCTTGCAATTTAATCCATAGCTGGACAGCCGCAAAATGGGCTAAATCATAATCCATGTAATAGAAAGGGGAAGTGAACAGATGCCCAATTTCATAAAACCCTGTACCTTCCTCTAAAAGTGCATTGCCATCATAGTCGCGATCCGGCAAGTACTCGTGCTCCAGCTCTCTCCACTTTTGCTTTCGAACTTGCATGGTGGCTGTAGGGAATTCATACAGGAAATGCTCGAATTCATCAACGACTGATACAAAGGGCATATAAATAAACGCTTCGGTCAGGTTGGAAAACTGGTACTTTTGCGTATCTTCTCCAAAAAATCGTTCCATCCAAGACCAGACAAACCGTTCCATCGTGAATGAAAATACTTCACAGGAATCATATGGAATAATGTACTCATGGATATTCGAGTGGCGACTCATATAAAACTGAAATGCATGGCCCGTCTCATGTGCAAAAACCCTGACATCATTGGATGTGCCGTTGAAATTCGCGAAAATAAATGAATCAATTTTTTTTCCACTATACGACGCGAAAGCCCCGCCCATTTTGTTTGTACGGGATTCCACGTCCACATTCCCTTTTTCCATCATTTCATCAAAAAATGCACTTGTTTCAGGGGACAGCTCACGGAAAATTTCCCGATAAACTTCTAAGATTTCCTCATGTGTTCCTTTAGGCGCCGGCGCACCGTTATTGAAGAAATAGCTCTCATCATAATACTTCAGTTTGGACACGCCAATACGGTTCATCTGCTTCTTTCTAAGTTCTGAAATGAATTGCACCCCGTGTTGTTTCACTTGTTTGCGGTATTTAACGAGATCGTTGGTCGTATGTCCGGTTCTATGCATTCGGTCATAGCCGAGCCCCACAAAAGATGAATAGCCCAACGTTTTCGCGATTCGGTTACGTGTCTTTACCAGATTATCAAGGATTCGTTCAAAATCGTTTGCATGCTGTTTAAAGTAGCCCGATTTTGCTTCAAAGGCAGCTTTTCGAACCTCGCGATCAGGTGAGCCCAGATATGGAGCCAAGGAACTTAATTTTAGCTCATTTCCATTGAAAGGAATGACCGCTTTTCCCAACAGCTGTTGATACTCGAATACAAGTCGATTTTCCTTTTGGATATCTTCTTTCACTTCATCAGAATAGGTTTTCTGCATAATATCTGCTATTTTAAATAGCTGTTTGCCCCACCGGTTCTCAAGCTGTTCCCTAAATTTCGCTTTCAAAAGCTCTTGGTAGTATGCCCCAGTCATCCATAGCTTGCACGGCTCGATTTCTTTAAAAAAGCCATGATGTTTATTGTATTCATCATTTGCTGTATCTCCAAAGTAAAGAATCCTCGCTTCATTTTCTGACGCTTGATAAGCAAGACGATGACGGTTCAGCTTTTGGAATTGGTTATTTTGCTCTTCAAAAGAAGCTGCATTTATAAAGTCCTTCAACATTTTTTCAAAGTCTTTTTCATATTGGTCAATATCCAAGATGGGTTCCTTTTGTTTGATAGTATTCATTTTTCTCCCCCTAATCATAAGTTACTTTAAAGAGTAATATTATTTACTTTTAAATGCAACATTAAATACTCTGAAAAGTAAATAATTACGCCGAAGCGCAAAAAAATCATAGAGGGTTTTGTTAATTAATTTACAAAATTGAATTTATTATCGTTGTTAACTTAGTAACAATCAAGCGATTTCAATCTTTTCTAACTAACGGGTTTAGTTGTAAATTGGAAGTAAGACGGAAAGGTCCGAGATGAGAAGGTAAGAAACTATGAGAAAGGGTAATTTAAATATATTTCCAAGTATTACTAAATATTGATATAATAGAACTACCTATTAGCAGTGTGGTTATTATCTCAGAAGTCAAGGCGAAGTTGTCGGAAATGTCGACTTCTGCAAAGACGAAGATAACTACGCACCAAGGAAAATTTTCTCGGATTAAGTGGGATGAGGGGGAAGCTATTTGATAAAAAAAAGGTACCAATATTTGGTGGCAAATATTCTTTTATTAATTTATACGGTATATAAAATGTTAGATTTATATTTGAAAAATGAAAATATAAAAGAATCGATTTTGTCATTTTTTGCAGTGATTTTACTATTTAATTTAATTTTACTCATTATAGATTTTTCATTTAATAAGTTCTTCAGTTGGTATGATAAACACTCGGCAGAAAAATATAACTTTTACCAATGGATGGGTGATCCTCACCCACCAATAAAGTTTTATGAAGAATTTTCAAGTATTAAAATATTTGAGCATGATAAGTTTGTACATAATTGTAATCGAATTAAAGAAAAAATACTGCGGGACTTGCCTGAGATAAGTGACTTGAAAGGTTTTAGAACTTTTCTTGAACTTAAGTCAGCTAGTCCTCGACTATCATCTCTCTTAAGTTCATTTCAAACAATTTTAATTGCTGTAATTACCTCATCACTTATTACTGCATTAAATTTTACCAAATGGAGTGAAGTGAAGATTTTTCTTAGTTATATTTTATTCCTGACTTTTTTTGTTGGATTAATGAAGACAATTGACTTTATTAGTAAAGCTATCGATAGAGATAAACTTTTATTGGTATTGGTTAATGAATGTATTCAGGAAAAAGAAAATCAAGTAGTTGTGGATGGGGAGAGAAATCTATGACTAAGAAGGATTGGATGGATGTAATAAGAACAATTCAAGATCAACCAGACGTTATGGATTACATTAGTTTTGGAATGGCAATTTTGTCTACAGTAGCAATAATAGCTACCGGATATTTTACATTATTGGCTACTAAAGTTTCTATAATAAAAAAATAACTGGATTTTCGATTTATTTATAAGTGGTAAAAACTTTAGAGGTGGGTGATTGACATGATTCGTAAAGTAAATATAGCAAATTTCGGAACATATAAAAATTTCATTTGGGACGAGCATTTGATAGATGATTATCCATACAAATCAAATAAAATAAAAGAAAGTTTAAAACATAACGGTTTAAGTGCTCGTAATGTTATTTTCGGTAGAAACTACTCTGGAAAGACGACACTTTCAAGAATTTTTCGTTCATTGCAATTAGGGAATATACATAATGATTATAATGAATCAGAGTATGAATTTGTATTAGATGGTGGTACAAAAATATTAAGTAACCAGTTACTCGAATCCCCACATATTAGTGTCTATAATAGCGATTTCAGAAAGGAACACCTTGCATTCTTTTATAACGAGGATGAAAATATCTCCCCTTTTGCTATTATCGGCACTCAAAATATCGAACTTACTACTGAAATTCGGACTATTGAAAGAGATATTGAACAACTAACTAAAATTATTGAAGGTGATAATCTCCATGTAGGACAACTTAAGGAATATGAATGTATTAAGAGTGAGTTATTAGGGAAAATTAAACTCCTTAATCTTCATTTAACTGAAACTGCAGGTAAAATTAAACTTGATTATAAAGCCTTTAAAGCAGATACAAATATGAGAATATATGATAAACGCCGATTAGAACAAGAAATACCTCAAGCAGAAGCATTAGATGATGTTCAAATTAATGAATTAAATGCTTTTTTACTTGAAGAAAGCAAAAAAGAATTACCGAAAATTAGTATTCCTAATGTAAATATTCATTATTTAGTGGATGCAGCAAACGAATTATTAAAACGTCAATTAACGCCAAGTAAAGCTTTAGAATCTCTAATAATTAAAGAACAAGATAAGTCTTGGATTCAACAGGGACATCATTTACATGAAAATGAATCAGAATGTAAATTTTGTGGAAATGAACTTAAAACTGAACGAATGCAACAGCTCAATCAAATATTTAATGATCAAACAAAAAAATATGAACAAGAACTTGCAAATAATTTATTGAGTTTAATGCAAGCACAAAGGCAATTAGATGAATATAAATTAGCTTTCGAATCCAATGCAATATATAATCAATTTCAATTACAATTTAATGAAGTTAACAAAAATTTTAATCAAACACTAAGAGATATTAAACTCCTTCTTTCACACATATCAATAAGTATTCAAGAAAAAAAGAATAATTTATATTCTTTAGAAACATTTTCATCTTTTGAGGATGTATATAGTCATTCATTATTAGAAATAGAGAAATCATTTAATGAAATTATTAAAGAAAACAATAAAGTAACAAGTGAATATGAGTTAAAACAGAGATATGCTCGTGAGTCCATTCGCTTTCACATAATCAATGAAGAATTAAATAGAATAAATTATTCTTCATTAAAATTAGATCTTCAAAGTCTACAGGAGAGATACGAATATGCAGAAGACATATTAGAAACTAATCAAGAGCAACTAAAAAAATTTAAAGAATGGAAGCAGAGAAAAGAAGACATGATGAGTAACGAGGAAAATGCAATCCAAGTAATTAATTATTATTTAAGTCGAATGAGGGATTCTAATGACTTAGAACTTCATTATGATCGAAGTGATACACACGGACATTTTCAAGTATATCGAAATAATCAATTAGCAAAAAATTTAAGCGAAGGTGAGCAAACGATTATTGCGTTTTGTTATTTTCTAGCTCAATTATCTAATCTTACTGCAGAGCAAAGAGAGCAACAAATTGTTTTTATCGACGATCCAATGTCCAGCTTGGATTCCAATCATACATTTTATATTTTTAGTTTAATCGATGTTGAAATTTCTCAAAAAGAGTATTTGCAACTAATTATCTCTACACATAGTTTAGATTTCTTAAAATATATGCATAGATTAAAAGGACCGACAACAAACGAAAAATATATTTTAAGACAATTTATCTTGGATAGACAATCAATTAGTTCAAGTGAAACCACTTCTATTATTAAAGTTATGCCTGCATATTTAAGGGAATATACTTCAGAGTTTATATATCTATTCCATCAAATTTATCGAGTAGCTAAAGAAGAACAAAACGACAGTAACTATCATGTATTTTATAACTTCCCTAATAGTTGCAGAAAATTCTTGGAATCCTATTTATTTTTCCAATGGCCAGATTGCAGTTTAAATAATGACCAACGGACTAGTAAGTTTTTCTCTGAATCTGGTGTAACAATTTCGTTTATTGGGAGAATTAATAATGAGTTTTCGCATTTAGAAAACAACCCGGACAGAGCATTTAATCCTATTGATATTCCTGAATTTAAAAATAATGCTCTTACTGTCCTTTCAACAATAAAACTGCGTAATGAAGAGCAGTATGAATCCTTTCTAAGTAGCTTAGATTTAGAAGATATAATATTAGGGGAAGAAGCTGTGGGAGTATGAATCATATTTTTCAAATAAGACAGTAGACCCCAAACGATAGAGGAAGCAATTTAATTTAAGTATACTAAGTTTTTTTGAGGAGGTTATAATGCATACACAAATTAAACAAGGTAGTAATGGGGTTTATATTGATACTCGAGCATTTAAACTTAAATTAATTGAATAGTATTTTCGGAAGAAGTTGATAAAATTCTCGACCTGTTATTCAAAATGGAAAAACGAGTTTAGACTTATGGTAATAGCAAGCAAATTGACCAAGAGTATTTACAACATATATATTATTTAGATGGAGTACCAGGAGTACCAGAATACGAATGGGAACAGAGAATTGAGGAATTTGAAGAAAAATCATTAAATTTTAGCATTATCGAAGGAATTTTTGTCTCCACAGTGGGAATTATCGGAGGATTAAATTTGAATATAAACAGTTATTTAGAATGCGAAGTATGTACTAATAAAATTCACTTAAAGATTTATGCTGGATATGTAACATTTAATCCTTTCAGTTATTACTGTCCTGAATGCGGCATCACTATAGAAGGCCATATTGTGTTAAATCCATCTAATGGAAGGATTGAGGAAAAGCGTCTAAGTAACGCTAAAGAGATTCCTAACGGGAGCAAAATGAGCCACCTTCTACAAGTATCAAGCGATTTTTTTACCGACAAGATTACATATTATAACCCAAAAGATCCGAGATTGTACTTTTCGCCTTTTATGATCAACATGATGAAACATGGTGGAGAAATTGCAGAAGCAAAACGCCACTTTGCTAGTGCATTTACCCAGAATGTTCAAGATTTCCAAATCAGTCTTAGAATTTGGCAATTGTATAAAAACCAGAAAACACAGTATCTAAACGCTCAATTAATAAAATATAAATATGTGCCACCAGTTGTACTAGGTCAGGTACTTAAAGTTGATCATAATGATATAATCTTAAAAGTTTTATATGAACCATTTAAGTTACTATTGAGGAAAAACGGATTCGATAAAGAGATTCTTGATTTACAGAAAGAATTAAAGAGAATAAAAAACAAGCACCCTGAAGAAGTAGTACAATTGCGACTTGAGTTCTTAGGTTTGATTAGTGACTTGGAGAATAGTCTGGTACATCTACTTGGTAACTTTATCGAGTACTATAAATTCATCTTTCCTATTGTCTTATCTTCATCATTCAAAACTGATGATATAAATGAAATTAAATATAAACAGGGAATATTAACAACAGATTTTGAACGTCTGAAAAACTATTATGTTGATGCCTATGAAATATTATGTGCAGGGTTAGCTGGCTTCGTTGGATTGCAAAATATCAAATTACGGGGAGACAGAAATGCTTTCCATGAAGAATATCGGAAATCTGCGAACAAAATTCACACTTTTGTAGATTTTATACATAAAGCAAATAATAAAGGAAATAGAGTAAAATATTTCGCAGAAGAGAACATATTCGAAAAGTACTTTGATATTGTTGGTGTTTTAAACAATGGAATTAGAAACAGTATTGGCCATTACTCATATAGCTATGACACAGATCAGCAATTAATTACTTTTAAAGATAAGAGTGTAGACTTAACTCTATATCTAATAGAATTTAGTGAAATACTTTATAAAACATTCTATGGAACACTAGTTTCTTTAGAGATTTTCAATTTTATAAAGACCTGCAATAAATAAAAAGTCAGTTTCACCTGTCCTCAAAGAGCAAATAAGAGTTTAAGTTAATAAGGGGGATATTATTCTGGATTTTACTAAAGCAATTATTACAAATGCTGCTTTCCTTGCTGTTTTCAGTTTGATAGTAGGCTATATGTTTAACCGTGGCTTACAAAAACAAAAAGGAAGAATAGATAAAGAGTTAGAACAGTTAAAAATTGAAATTCAATTAGAAATTTCAAAAGAACAAGAGAGATTAAACCAAAAAAGAAATGTTTATATTAATTTAATCAATTCCATGGCTGTATTTATTGGTAATAGAGTAGCTGAGAATGAACGTGGAGAAATGCAAGCAAATTTCCTAAAAGCTTATGATGCTTCTTGGTTATGGGCTAGTGATGATGTGTTACTCGCATTATCGAAGTATATGGAGTTTAAATCTACTCAACTGGTTGGTCAATTAGAAGTATCAAGTTTACAAGCAATGGAAAAAAGTCACTTTTCAGCATGCGTCTTAGCCATGAGGAAAGATATTGGATTTCATGACTCTAATCTTACTCAAGAGCATTATCAATTTATTAATTTTTAATTTTACGGTAAATATCGATTTTAAGACGTGGTTAATAGATTTTATACAAAGAGAAAAACCCAACAATTTTTATGGTTGGGTTTTTAGTTTTTACGGAGTTTCTTCTATTATATAGTTACAACAACATTCAGATCACTTGCGTTCCAAATAGCGATAAATGGTTGTTCGAGAAACACCCCATTTTTCCGCCACATCTTTAATTGGTGTGCCTCCATCAATAAGAGCCATCATCATTTCAATATCTTTCAATCCATATTTCTCTGGTCGTCCACCAAGACGCCCCCGTGCCTTTGCCGCCACTCTTCCTGCAGCAGAACGTTCTTGAATAAGATTTCGCTCAAACTCGGCAAATGCCGCAAAGAGATGAAACATCAGCTGGCCGGTAGCATTGCTGCGATCCATAGTTATATTCTCTTGAAGACTGTGAAACCCAATGCCTTGTTCATTTAAGTTATTGACTAGGTCAATCAAGTCTTGCATGTTTCTGCCTAGTCGATCTAACCGCCATACAACAATGGTATCCCCTTGACGTGCATATTGGAGGGCTTCATCTAATCCAGGACGTTGCTTTTTTGATCCACTCATCTTATCGTGAAAAATTTTCGTACATCCATATTGAGTAAGTGCATCTGTTTGCAAGTCCAAGTTTTGTAAACCGGTTGACACTCGAGCATATCCAATTAACACACACATCCCTCATTTCCATTTTAATCCTGCATTAATTGTAACATAAGAACAGCGATTCATGGTTATTGAACATAGAATAATGGTCAGGGTTTTGTTACGCGTTATTGAATCAAATTGATATCTATGAGATTCAATAGTGTCGTGTTCAGAAAAGGACGAGTTTTGGAACATAGATGGCAGATGTGCAATCTGAAAAAGAATCGGTAAAAGTGTAAAGTATACTTCAACTGATCCTTATAGAATAATTAAAAAAGAGCACGCAATTAAGTGATAATTTCAGAATATTAATTGATCGTAATAATATTCTTAGGGTTGTTCTAATTCGCCTTACAAAAAAGCCTTGGATTCTTGGTATCAGAAAACCAAAGAGACAACTTAAAAAGGGGAAATGAGTCTTTGAAGTTAGTCAGTTTACATATCTTCAGTTATGGAAAGTTGCAGTATGTAAACAGCAGTACAGTTTTTATCAGTGAATTAAAAGAGCCAAGTATAATGACACTTTCTAAAAGTGCTCAATATGCTTGGCTCTTTGCAAGAAGCTCTATTTATTAATAACTATTGATAGTTTGTAGTTCACATGCTCATTTAACTTAACTAGAAATTCATCCAGTTTTTCGTTGGATGGAAATTTACATTCAAGAAGATAGCAGCTATCCCCGCTGATCTTATAGTTGTTAATGACATATTGCTCCTGTGTTTTCAGGAAAGCCAGATAAGGCTGGTGATGGGTGCTTTTGGTAAAGATGCTGATCATGGCGTGAACAAAATACCCCATCTTTACTTGGTTGATATTGATGGTATAGCCCTCAATAATTCCGCTGTTTTCTAATTTTTCCACCCGAGCCGAAGTGGCGGGGCCGCTTAAATGAATTTTCCCCCCCAATTCTTTCATTGTGATGCGGCTGTTCTTGGAGAGTTCATCTAAAATCTGAAGATCCGTGTTGTCCAACATTTTTTCAAATCCTTTCATTAATAAAGTAAAACGGCAAAAAGACTTTATCTAAGCTCTGTATTCGCGGCATATTCAGGATGTATACTGGGTTCACATCAAACAAAAGGAGCTGTATACATGAATATCCATCATATCCGAAATGCTACGCTGGTTGTAGAATATGCCGGCAAAAAGTTTTTAATTGACCCGTTTTTAGCAGAGAAGGGGACGTATCCCCCTTTCCCGAATTCAGCCAGACAAGACCAGAAAAATCCGTTGGTTAATTTGCCAGTATCTATTGAAGATATTATCGATGTAGATGCAGTCATTGTCACTCATTTACACTTGGATCACTGGGATGATGCTGCAAAAGAGGCTTTGCCAAAAGACATCAAACTGTTCACTCAAAACGGAGAAGATGCGAAAGAAATTCAAAGCGCCGGTTTCCGAAATGTGGAGGTCCTGCAGGAAGATACCGTCTTTGAAGGCATTCAACTGTTCCAAACAAAAGGAGAACACGGTAGAGGCGGAATTCTGAAACTTACAGGTCTCGTATGCGGTGTGGTCTTCAAGCACGAAGACGAAAAAACCCTATATGTAGCTGGAGATACGGTGTGGTATGAAGTTGTTCAGGAAGTGATCGAGACACATAAACCGGAAGTCATTGTTGTAAACGCGGGAGACAATCAATTCCAGGAAGGCGGCTCTCTTGTCATGGGGAGAGAAGATGTTTATGCAGTGCACGAGGCTGCCCCGAATGCGAAAATCATAGCTGTTCATATGGAAGCGGTCAATCACTGGGGATTATCTAGAGAAGAATTGAAAAGCTTCGCGGATGAAAAGGGCTTCTCTTCCCAAGTTTTCGTGCCAGCAGACGGTGAGTCCTACAGGTTTTAAGGTGAAAGGTGAACCATGGCATTAGGGAGAGGAGGTTAAATAGTGAAGCAAATAAAACCGGAATTGTGGACAAAAGATTTTATCATTCTTTCCTTAGTCAATTTTTTCTTGATCCTAATATACCTTTTATTAAATGCAACAATCGCTCTTTATGCTCTAAGAGAATTTAATGCATCTACCGGGCAGGCAAGTCTAGTAGTTGGTGTTTTCATCATCGGTGCATTGACTGGTCGGTTGCTTACCGGGGGAATCGTTAATAGAATCGAATACAAACGAATATTAGTTATCGGACTTGTCTTCTTTACGGTAACTATGCTCTTGTACTTTGTAGATTATGGGCTTACCTTTTTAATTATTAGCCGATTTTTGAACGGCATTGCCATGGGTATAGCAACTACCGTAATTGGTACGATTGTTGTTCTCACGATACCGGAATCACAAAGAGGGGAAGGAATTGGCTACTTTGCTGTCAGTACAGCATTGGCTACCGGACTTGGTCCGTTCATTGGCCTTTATATGACTCAGCAGTCCGGATTTGAGATGATTTTTATCTTCTGCCTTCTGTTAGGGATTGTCAGTATGGTAACCGGTTTCTTCGTTAATGTGCCCATAGTGAAAACAGCAGAAATGAAACATGAAAACAAGGGGTTTAAGCTTTCCAACTTCATCGAGCCAAAAGCACTTCCCATCAGTTTTATTGTCCTCACGATGACCTTCTGCTTCTCAAGTGTTCTTTCATATATAAATCTATATGCTATAGAGCTGGATTTGGTGGATGCAGCCAGCTTTTTCTTTATTGTCTATACAATTAGCGTCTTGGTATCGCGACCGTTCACCGGCCGATTGATGGACAGTATAGGGGCAAATTATGTTATGTATCCGGCTTTTTTTGTTTTCGGTGCTGGAATGCTTCTCCTCAGTACAGCAAATAGCGCTGTACCTTTCTTAATGGCAGGTGCTTTGATTGGACTTGGTTTCGGGAATATTTCTTCCATCAGCCAGACAATAGCAGTGACAGTAGTTGCACCTCATCGTATGGGGCTCGCTACTGCCACTTTCTTCATCTTTTTTGATATCGGAAATGGATTTGGCCCTTCTCTTCTGGGGCTTGTGATACCAGTAACCGGCTATCCTACTATGTATGCGATTTTGGGAATCGCAGTTATTTCGATGTCTTTCCTCTATTACTTGCTGTATGGCAAAAAAGAAAGAGTAGACCGTATGCGCTTGATGGATAAAATAACATGAACCTGAACCTGGCAAATAGAGCAGTTGTAAATATGGAAGAATGGATTTGCAGTAACTAATTTCTTCATCACAATTACTGATAAGGTGAATTTTTTAAAAATTTTAAATTTTATTTTAAGAATACGACAAAGAATTTTTCACTTGTTAAAGAAGACGCTTAAAGAAGCTTTCCGATTGTAGACAAAAGAGGTTTGGAATGAACTTATTCCGTAACCTCTTTGTGTTTTTCTTGAACGATTAGTTTTCCAGTATTGAAATTTTTATTGAGATTAGTCGTTCTTAACTATAACGAAAAAGAAAAACTATAAGGATTTGATGGTATGAATTTAAGAGTAGAATCAATAATTAAAAATCCCAGGGAAATCGACAATGTAAAAGAGTTATATTATGGATCATTTCCTAAAAATGAACGAATGCCTATGAATCTTTTGATGTGGAAAGCAAAGCGAAGTTTTGTTGATTTTCTCGTTATATACGACGAGGGTAGATATGTTGGCTTTACTTACTTAATAACCCATAAATATTTAACATACGTTCTGTATATAGCAATAGATAGTAGTGCCAGGTCAAAAGGTTATGGAGGCCATGCACTAGCTAAAATTAAAGAGAAGTATCCAAATAATCGAATCATACTCAATATAGAAGTTATTGATGAAACTGCAAGCAACTATGAGCAACGGGTAACGAGAAGAAAGTTCTATACCCGGAATGGTTATGAAAGCTCAACATTTTTATATAGAGACCGCTGGGGTTTATACGAGGTTATGATTCATGGAGGCAAAGTTAATAAAGAAGAATTTTATGCTTTATTAAAAAATTTTGCAGGAATTTTACTGTTTTCAGTTTTCAAGCCACAAATAACAATATCCACGGAATTGTAAAACAATCTCTTAAACGAACGAGCTATTAGTAGAGCTTAAAATGTTAAAGGGAAAGTGCATGAGCTTTGACAAAACGGCCTCCGCTGCCGTGGCAAAGGCATGCCAACCGGAACAGGTAACGAAGTAAACAATACGTTTTTAGAGGTGAAATGATGAAAAAATTTGAGCTATCTGTTTTATCTGTTGCTCCATTAAGACAAGGTGAAACAATGAAACAAGGGATTGATTCTGCGGTATCGCTAGCGAAAGCTGTCGATAAATTGGGCTATAAACGGATTTGGTTTGCAGAACATCATAACCACGATGCTTATGCAAGTGCAGCTACGGTATCAATTGTTCAACATATATTAGCAAGTACCGAAAACATCCGTGTGGGTTCAGGGGGAATTATGCTGCCGAACCATTCTCCGGTAGTCGTAGCGGAGCAATTTGGGACCCTTGAAACCTTGTATCCAAACCGTGTAGATTTAGCGTTAGGGCGTGCCCCGGGAACAGATCAAAAAACAGCTGATGTAATTCGCCGTTCAAATCATAACGGCGTGTTTTTCTTTGAACGGGAAGTCCAGGACATTTTGCGTTATTTAGGTAATGAGGTAGTACAAGAAGAGGTTCGTGCCTATCCAGGTTTAGGGACAAATGTTCCGGTCCTGATTTTAGGTTCGTCAACCGGTTCAGCTAAAATCGCTGCGAATCTAGGACTGCCATATGCTTTTGGAGCTCAATTTTCACCAGAGGTGATGGAAGAAGCACTCGCGATTTATCGAGAATACTTCCAGCCGTCTGCTTATTTACAAGAGCCCTATGTGATCGCTGCCATTAATGTGATTGCAGCAGATTCAATGGAAGAGGCAGCTTTGATTTCAGCCAGCCATTTGCAGGTGTACATCGATATTTATACAAATAATTTAAGCCAGCTTATCCCACCGACCAAGGACTTTCTTGAATCGTTGTCACAAGTTGAATTAGAAATTCTTCATCATCGACTGGGGTACACAATCATGGGGGATGCAGAAACAATACGTAGGGAAGTAATTGAATTCCAACAGACGTACGAAGTAGATGAAGTCATTGCAATTTCCAATATCTACGAACCAAAAAAGGAAATTCATTCATATGAGATTTTCAAGCAAGTCATTGATGCCTTATTTGAATAAGGGGGGATATTCTATTGATAGCTAATTAGAAGTAGAATCCATTACAACTACAAAGTAAGAGAGGGGAAGAGCGATGCTGAATTAGCACTGCTCTTCCTCTTTTGTCTGTATAAGTGTACTTATCCGAATGGTTTTATTTCTAAAATTAAATGTTTTTCTTGTTTGTCAGTGAGAGCGTAAAATATCTTGTGTAAATGAATAAAAAGAGAATTTTCATTCAATGCTCAGTTTACATATGACCGATTATCGGTAGCTCCCATAAGCCAAGTATATAAATCAAGAAACCTAGTAACTTATTACGTCAAGGTTATTGGGTTTCTTAATCTATGTGCAAAATAACGCTTAAAAATTAATACAAATTATTTCTTAAAGTTACAGATAACTTTCGTAACTAATAGTGTCGTGTTCAGAAAAGGACGAGTTTTGTTACATCGGCTTTAATAATTGACAGATTCTTTTACTTTCTTTAAAAGGCAATGTTAAATGAATTGGTTGTTATATCATAAACAACTCCATATTTGGGGTTATAAATTGTAATAAATTCAAATTTATATTCATCTGGAAGGTTAATTCTTTAATAATTCCCCCACGATTTCATGAGTATCGACTTCTGTATCAACTTGACTCTTCTCCCGATTCTTTTTAAGAATTACTGTATCTATTTTTCTACCCATGAGACATTATTTTTAGTGATATTTTCTGTATTTTCAATGTGCAAATCCTAAACATATTAAGAATAAAAGAAGCAACAACTTCAACTAGTAAGAATATCACGAGCGAACAGAAGTGGGCTTGCCACGTATTGGTGCTCAAGCACCTGCATTTAAAATAATGACTACACAAGGTGAAATTAGCAATGAGGATTATATTGGTAAATGGTGGGTTTTATTTTCTCATCCATCTGACTTTACACCAGTTTGCACGTCAGAATTTATTGGGTTCCAAGAAATTCATGGTGATTTACAAAAAATGAATACAGAATTGATTGGTTTAAGTATCGATAGTGTTCACTCACATATTGCCTGGGCGTTAAATGTTAAAGAGAAATTTGGAGTTCATTTAGAGTTCCCAATTATTGCAGACTCCAATAAAGATGTTGCCACGAGCTATGGAATGTTAATGCCTGAAGGTGGGAGCACCGAAACATCACGCGCTGTATTTGTGGTGGATGATAAACAAAAAGTGCGTGCTATGATTTACTATCCTTTAAGCACGGGACGTAATATGCAGGAAATTTTACGTCTTGTCAAAGCACTTCAGACAACAGATGAATATGGTGTTGCGACACCAGCAAACTGGATTCCTGGAGAAAAAGTTATTGTAAAAGCGCCTCGAACACAGAAGGAAGCCGAAGAAAGAATGAACAACCCAGAATATGAATGTGTTGATTGGTACTTCTGTAAAAAACATATATAAAAAGAGGAAACCCCCAGCCATGGCTGGGGGTTTCTATGAAAAAGGGTCAATCGCACGTTCCTCATGTAGATATACAAAACAGATTGTCAAATATTGGAAATAGTACAGTTTTAGAACGCGATACCATAATTCCAGATGTACTATTTTTCTAAATGGGACATCCCCCTACCTAATTGGGAATATAAACAGTCCAATATTTATTTGAGTTATTTTCACTTAGACGCAATGGTCCTATGAAATTTAGGGGCTTTTCCCTATATTAAAGAACTTGTATACAGAAGTATCCTATATAAGTATATAAGATATGTAAGATTATTGAGAAAAGGAGTTTTTTGAATGAGTACACAAAAGGCAAGAATAGTAATAGTAGGGGCTGGGTCAGGTGGCATTTCGGTTGCATCAAGATTGTTGCGAGAAAACAAACAGTTGGAACGTCAAATATTGATTATTGATCCTCAGAAAAAACATTATTATCAGCCTCTTTGGACACTAGTTGGAGGTGGAGCAGCACAAAAGGAACAGACCGAACGTGATCAGTCTAGCGTGATTCCAGAAGGTGCAAATTGGCTTGCAGAAAGGGTATCATCATTTTCTCCGGACAAGAATGAGTTAATAACAGAGGAAGGTACAAAAGTTACTTATGAATATCTCGTTGTTGCAGCTGGGATTCAGCTGAATTGGAGTAAGGTGCCTGGTTTGAAAGAGTCTATTGGAACAGATGGCGTCTGTAGTAATTATGAGTACCAATATGTAGATTCTACATGGGAAAATATCAAAAATTTCAAAGGTGGAAACGCAATCTTTACCATGCCAAATACACCTGTAAAATGTGGAGGTGCACCTCAAAAGATTATGTATTTAGCCGAGCAATATTTTCGGAAATCGGGTGTACGTGATCAAACAAATGTTATTTTCGCCACAGCATCGCCTTCTATTTTTGCAGTTGAAAAATATCGCAAGACTCTCGAGGGAATTATACAAGAACGTGAAATTGACACGAAATTTCAGCGTAACTTGACGTCCATTGATTCAAAAAATAAAAACGCGGTATTTACAAATCTTGAAACAGGTAAAGAAGAGGTATTGTCTTACGATATGATCCATGTTACACCACCAATGGGACCGCCAGAATTTTTGGAGAAAAGTCCACTAGCAGCTGAAAATGGATGGATTGCAGCAGATCAATATACGTTACAACATCCGGTTTATGGAAATGTATTCAGCCTTGGTGACTGTGCAAATCTACCAACGTCAAAAACGGGTGCTGCAATTCGTAAACAAGCTCCTGTCGTTGCGGAAAATATTCTTTATGCAATGAATAACGAACCCTTAATGGCTAAATACGATGGCTATTCTTCCTGTCCAATTGTTACTGGATACGGTTCACTTATTTTAGCTGAATTTGATTATGATAATAATCCAGTTGAAACATTCCC
The DNA here is from genome assembly GCF_057785155.1 of Paenisporosarcina sp. Lineage (NCBI taxonomy): Bacteria > Bacillati > Bacillota > Bacilli > Caryophanales > Caryophanaceae > Paenisporosarcina > Paenisporosarcina sp. The sequence continues at coordinate 34,975 of NZ_JBYNRN010000044.1, read as the reverse complement.
ATTTGATCAATCTAAAGAACGCTTAAGCATGTATTTAATGAAAAAGCATATGTTACCTGCTCTTTATTGGAATGGCATGTTGAAAGGACTTATGTAAAAAAAAAAGAGGTGAAATGTCTTGGAAAAAATAGATACATCAAAGTTGAATATACTGCTTTCTGATCAACAAACTGTTGAATCGCTGACCTATCTAGTATCAAAGCTACCAGAATATACAGCGCGTATGAAACAGATGGAAGAACCCCTTCTATTTATAGAAGAGGTGTTAAAAGATCAGGAATGGCTTGAACAAATAACAGGTGAAGCAGAGCAAGCGATACAGTCGTTGAAACTGACCAAAGAATCTGTCAGTTCCTTAGTTCGCATCATAGAGATTTTACCTATTATTACACCTTATTTGGATAAAGGAATCGAACTTGCTGAATTTGGACGCAATACATTAAAGGATCCAACTTCTTTCCAATCTATAACATCAGATCTCCATCCATATATAGAAACTGTCCAAAAGTGCGGAGGTATTTTACAGGAGACTAACCGCAGAGTACAAATGCAAGAAACGGAGAAGCTATCGCTATTTAAGGTGTTGGCATTATTAAAAATACCAGCCGTAAAACGAGGGTTTCAATACATGAAAACATTTCTACTAGTACTTAGTGAAAAAAAATAGGAGGCTAAGATATTTTTTTTACATCATTTTTGGATGAGAAGTTAGCACATTATTCGTATTTAGTTGGATGCCAAAAGACAGGAGAAGCGATTGTTATTGATCCTTCTCGTTATGTGAATCAATATTTAAAGGTAGCAGAAAAAGAAGGGTTCTCCATTTCTGCAATTGCGGAAACCCATATTCACGCGGACTTTTTATCAGGTTCCATTGAACTTTCAGAGCAGTCAGGAGCTAAAATGTATTTATCTGATGAGGGCGATGAAAACTGGAAATATCAATTTAACCCACGATATAACACTGAATTCGTAAAAGAAGGATCGGTTATTCAAGTTGGCAATGTGAAAATTGATGTGTGGCATACACCAGGACATACACCGGAAAGCATTTCATTTGTTTTGACAGATTAAGGTGGAGGGTCATCAGTGCCAATGGGAATCTTTACAGGGGATTTTGTTTTTGTTGGTGACATTGGACGTCCCGATTTGCTAGAAAAAGTAGCCGCAATGGAAGGTACTGCACAAGCAGGAGCTAAAACAATGTTTCAGTCAGTTCGGAAATTTAAAGAACTTTCGAATCATGTTCTAGTCTGGCCAGCTCATGGGGCTGGGAGTGCATGCGGGAAATCCCTTGGTTCCGTACCACTTTCAACTGTTGGATATGAAAAAGCAAATAATTGGGCACTACAAATCGATCATGAAGATGAATTTGTAAAAGAATTGATGACTGATCAACCGGAAGCACCAAAATACTTTGCGATGATGAAAAAATTGAATAAAGAGGGGGCTTCTCTTCTATCTAAAAGCCTCATCTCATCCATTCAATTAACGAAGTGGAAAGCGAAATGAAAGAGGAGAAGATGGTCATAGTTGATACACGTCCTTCTGAGCAATTCTTCAAAAATCATATTGAAGGATCCTTAACTATTCCACTTAATAAATCATTTACAAACTGGGCTGGTTGGCTTTTATCTTATAAAAAACCCATATTAGTAATTGTGAAAGAAGAAGAAGAACAAGAAATGGTTAAAGCACTCCAATCTATTGGGCTAGATCAAATTAAAGCAGTTATTCGCCCAGAAATTGTTGAACAGGGAAATGGAACAATAAAGCAATTGACAGTTGATGAATTTCAAAATCTTACTGAATACCAGATAATTGATGTACGAAACGATTCGGAATGGAAAGAAGGGCATCTTCCCGAAGCAGAACATATTATGCTCGGTACTCTAACGGATCGGTTGGCTACTATAAGCAAAGATAAACAACTAGTTGTTCAATGCCAAGCTGGCGGCCGTTCAGCCATTGCTTGCAGTATTCTACAGGCAAACGGCTTTGAAGATATATACGATTTACAGGGTGGATATGAAGAGTTAGTAAAAAGAGGAATTTCGGTTTCGTGACACGTATAATGGAGAAAAAACAGAGCAAATCTCATTATGGGGTTTGCTCTTTCCGTAAAGGAGAGAGCAAATGAGTTCTTCGAGTATGAAACAGGAATATTTTGAAAATATTTTAACACATATACAGGATGGCATTATTGTCATGAATAACGAACGAACAATCCTCTCACTGAATCCAGCTGCAAATAATTTAACTGGATGGAAAATAAATGAGAATGTTCCATATTGCACATATTGTCAAAGTAGGGTTCTTTCTGAAGGAGAAGATCGCTGTTTATTGATTTCCAAAAATGAAGTTCCATACTTCCTTTCAGAAATGCCCACCTATCAAGGACAACATATTAATGTTGAGATGAGCACAGCACAATTAATGGTAAATGATGAAACTGGGGAATCACAATATTTACTCGTCTTGAAGGATCAAACATTAAAAAGAAGAGAAGAAGAAGCAAAATTCTCTAAATTAATGATTAAAAGGCTGACAGAGGCACAGGAGAGTGAACATAAGCGTCTCGCACAGGAACTTCATGATGGTGTCAGTCAATCCCTCTATAGCATTTCACTTGCAATGGATAATATTCAAGTTTATACACAACAGCCTAAACTACAGGAATACCTAGATGAAGTACGCATTGAACTAGATAAAGTTATTTCAGATATTAAAAGTTACTCCTATCAACTTCGCCCAAAAAGTCTTGATCAGCTTGGTTTGTCTGCAACAATTGACGCATTAGCAAAATCATTGGTGACAAAAAAGGCTGGTCTCGTCATTGAGTTGGACTCGAATTTACTGAACAGGCTTCCAGTGGCAATTGAAATTAACTTGTATCGGGTTATACAGGAAGCGCTACATAATATGATGAAATACGCCGAAGCGACTTTTGTAACCATTCATATTTTCTATGATGAGAAAAAAGACCAGATTCTTATCGAATACAAGGATAACGGAATAGGCTTTGACACTGAAAAAGAAAAAAACGGACTAGGTCTTCAGCATATGAAAGAGCGAGTGGATCAATTAGGGGGGAATTTTCTACTTTCATCCTCTATCGGACAAGGAACTTCAATCACGATTGAATGTACGTTTAATGAGGAGGTAGAGTATTGATTAAAGTATTGATTGTTGATGACCATAAATTGATTCGAAAAGGGATCATCATGATGTTAGATACGTTTGAAGAAATAAAAGTTGTGGGGGAAGCCTCTGAAGGATCTGAAGCTATCAGGCTTTCTTTTCAATTAAATCCTGACGTCATTTTTATGGATATTTCAATGCCAAATGGAATGGATGGCTTTCAGACAGCGAAAGAAATACGCCAACAACTGACACATGTTCGTATTATATTTTTAACTATGCATGAAGAAGAAGCCTATATTAAAAAAGCACTCCATCTAGGAGTTAGTGGATATTTGCCTAAGAAAAGCCAAAAAAACAACTTGTATGAGGCCATTCAACAAGTAATGAAAGGACATCTTTATTATAAAACCGAATTTCCAGATCATTTAATCGAGCTATGGAAAGATAGTCAGAAAAAGAAAGGCGCACTAACGGAACGAGAACTTGAAGTTTTACGGTTTCTCGTCTTAGGATTTACCTATATTGAAATTGGAGAAAAAATGTCTATATCGCCAAAAACGATAGAAAACCATAAAGCAAACATGATGTCAAAATTAAAAATAACGCATCGATATGAATTAATACAATATGGTCTTCGAAATCAGTTTGAAATACAATTTTGATGTCAAGAGATGTTCCGCAAATGGCGGAACCCCCTATGTCATTAACTATATAGACGATTTTAATAAATAATTCTCCCCTCAGATGGAGGGACATATTACATTAGATGAGTTAGAAAACTGGCTGAAGTGGCGTACATTGCCCTCGACACATGTGAACGCGAAGGAGTTGCTTGAAGCAATAGGCATGCAAGCGTATAACCGTTGGGGCATTTGTTCAATATTATCTGTATAACTGACGGACGAATGAAAAGAAGAGGAAGTGAGGGCACCCGAATTTCCTAGCGAGGATAGAAGTGTTGAATTACAAGTAGGAAAAGAAATTTATGATGAAAGCGGTGCAACTTGTAATAGTTTTATAATGAAAGATGAGTATGAAACTTGTTACGAAAGAGATGAGAATGCTTTCATTTTGAACTAAAGATTCAATGAGGATAGTAAAATATTTCGCTAAAAAACGCTCAGATTTCTGAGCGTTTTTACTTGTCATTTATATTGCTAAAACTTAAAACAAGTGCAAAATACCGACCAAAGCGACAGATATCTTTGGTACCTAGTATCGTCGTGTTCAGAAGAGGACGAGTTTTGTTACATAAGCGTTTATATTCAAATCCAATATCTAATTTATTCCATAGGTTAATTGGATATTTATGTTAAAATAAATTAGAGGATTTGAAGACTTTTACTTTAACAACCGGGGGTAGTTTAGTAAAAAGTCGAATGAGAATTAGCTTAAGGTAATGTAGGAATTCACATCATAAAATGTGGGGGAATCTGCAGATGTTTGAAAAATTTAATTTTGACTTAATTCATCGTGAACGGAATGATGTAACTCCTTTAGTGGTGATGATGTGCGGTGTGGCTGGGTCTGGGAAAACTACTTTTTCACAACTATTAGAAAAGGAAGGTTTTATACGTCTTTCTATTGATGAAGAAATATGGGCTACTAAGGGTCGATGGGGGATTGATTTCCCAATGGATAAATTTGAGGAATACAGAAAAGATGCAGAAAGAAAATTACTCAACCGTTTAATAAAGCTAATTCACGATAAACAACAGGTAGTAATTGACTTCAGTTTTTGGGATCGTGTAAGAAGGAACCAATATAAAAAACTTATTGAGGATTCTGATGGTAAATGGAAACTTATCTATTTAAAAGTTCATCCAAATGATTTACGTGAACGACTTAAGTTACGTAACAAAAGTTTTGATGCAAATTCGTTCCCTATTTCAGAAGAACTTTTAAGTTCTTACCTTAATGGTTTCGAAGTTCCAAAAGGTGAAGGAGAAATTGTAATTGAAAATTAGACCTATCAAATAAAAACCACTAAGACTTACTTCAAGTAGGTAAATACTTTATTCTACTTCAACAAATGGAGTGGTTTAGTTAAAGTAGGCTCAAGAAAAACAAGTTTTTTAGTTGAAGAAAAGCTATCCTATGTGGATAGTTTTTTCTTATTACCCGCAAGAGTTCGGCAAAGTGTGGTTTACAAAGATAACGTACACAAAAGGTTATTATAGTTTTGCGAACTATATAAATGACCAAATATGAGCACTTCAAAGCAGTACGTAAAAGTGTACTTTTACGAACGGTTATAAAACCTGGAAATTCGCCCTTTTTTGTTTCCTAAAAAGAACAGAAATCTTCTGTAATAATTGTAACGAAAGCTATTGAAAAAATATTATGAATCTTTATTATATAGCTGTTAAATTGCTTTTAAGCAATGAAAAAAAGTTAGTCAGTATTATAAGGCTGTATAAGGTCAAAAGAACAGGTATACCTGCTATAAAAGACCTTAACACCATAAAACAGGTAATAAGAACTCTTAAAAGAAAAGCGAATTAATGCAAATGTAACCTACCAGACAATATACAATCTGGAAGTTTTAGTATAATTGTATAGTACGAAAACAATTGAAAGAAGGGGTATAGTTGAGAGAGACGATTCGCAGCAATGAAGATTTACTGGATATGTTAGATTCATTATTACGAGAGCCTACCGATTTTTGGAACGAATTTTATTCCAATCGGGAAAAAGGAATTCCATTTTTTGTGAACAAACCAGACGAAAATTTAGTGGGCTATTTTAATAAAGGTCTTATTAAGCCCGGAAATGTCTTGGAATTAGGAAGTGGGCCGGGCAGGAATGCCATCTATTTTGCTGATAAGGGCTGCAATGTTGATGCGGTCGATCTTTCAGAAGAATCTATCGACTGGGCAAAAGAGAGGGCAAACCAACGAGGGGTAAAAGTGAATTTCATTCACAACAATATCTTCGATGTTCAGATAAATGAAGGTACATACGACATTGTCTATGATTCCGGCTGCTTTCACCATATTGCTCCTCATCGGAGAAGCAACTACATTGAACTGGTACTGAAAGCCTTAAGACCAGGAGGGCACTTTGCCATCACTTGTTTTGTAGAAGGCGGAGAGTTAGGCGGTTCGGATATTACGGATTGGGAAGTATACAGACAGCGGAGCTTAAATGGCGGACTAGGATTCACAGTAGAGAAACTAAGAACCATATTTGCGGATTTTAAGGAAATCGAAATACGCCGAATGAAAGCGGTGAGTAAAGATGAGAGAATGTTTGGTGTAGCATCTCTCTGGACTGCTTTATTTAGAAAAAGTGATATTTGAAATTGTATATACTGAAAGTGGGATTCAATGGAAAATCTATTCGGAAATGTTGCACAAGACTTTGTAAAGTACCGCAAAGGTTATCCCAGCAAGTTCTATGAGAAATTACAGCAAGACCATGGGGTGGTTTTCCGACAACAACAGGTGTTGGATATCGCCACATCAAATGGCTTAGCTGCCCGTGATTTAGCAGATTTGGGCTGTTTGGTGACGGGGATTGATAATTCCCCTGAACTCATAGCAGCGGCTATCCAAACAAACATGGTTGAAAAGCTGAACATCGACTACCTGTTGGGAGACGTAACAAATTTACCTTTTGAAGAAAGTTCCTTTGATCTTATTACGGCTGTTCATTGTTGGAATGTACTTCCTGCGAGCTCGACGAGCAATGAAGCATACCGGGTGTTAAAAACTGGTGGGAAATTCATCCTCGCTCAATTCGAACCGATTCCTATTAAGAATGATGTGGTAATCAAAACACGTGAAATTGTTTCAAAATTTAATACTGATTGGAATGTTCTAAGCAGTCTTGGTATGTACCCACAATGGATAAATGACCTCTACCTTGCTGGCTTTACAAACGTGGAAACCTTCACATTTGATGTGGTAATCCCTTTTACACATGATGAATGGAAAGGGAAGATGAGAACAGATGAAAGCATAGGAGGAAGTCTTCAGCACGAAGAGGTAAAAGCATTTGACGATGCCTTATCAATTCTTCTGGAAGAACAGTATACGGGGAATGCTTTGGAAGTTCCGCATCGAATATTTTCCATCATTTGCGAAAAATAATATCTAGAATCTGCTGTAATTAGTTCATCACTTATCGGAAGAGAAGGAACTTAAAAACAGTATTTGTAGTAAGTGTTAAAGTAGCAAAGTTGATGAAAGAGAGTACAGGAAAGTTTTTCTATCCATAGAAACTATTTTAGCTCTTTAAATTATGATGGAATTAGGTGAAATATGGTTATCAATAAAAAAAGCGATTCATTATTTACACCAGTTATCGAACATGTTAGAAACACTGCTAACGTAGTGGACTGCACAGGCTCTGCACTTTTAATCATGCAAAATGATGAAGTTGTAATAGAAGAATATTGGGGTACGCATTCTAAGGAAGAAAATGCGAAAGAAATTCAGGAAACTACTCAATTTCATATTGCTTCAATCAGAAAGAACTACATTGGTTTTGCCGCGGCATACGCTGTTTATGAAGGATTTATAAAGTCGATAGATGATTTAGTCACGAAATACTATCCGGCTAATGAGCCTGAACTTTTCGAAGGGGTTACCATTAGGCATCTCTTAACTCATACGCATGGATTAAAAAAGAATGGAGAGGAAACTCAAAGAGAATTCTTGCCCGGAGAAAGTTGGGCATATCGGGGTATCGGTATTGATACGTTAACCAAGGTCATTGAAAATGCCACTGGAAAGAGCATTGCAGAAATTTTAGCTGAACAGGCGTTTAACAAATTGCACTTTACAGAAACTGGCTGGTATGCAGAGGTGAACGAAAATCTAGTTGAAGTTATAAGAGATCCAGATGATTCGAGCTGGTACAACGGAAAAAGCATTTCTGGAAATGAAAGAAATATGTATGCCTCTGTTAGAGAGTTATCTAAATGGGGAGAACTTCATCTTAATAAGGGGCTAGTAGGCGGCGAACAAATTGTTCCGAGTGAAATTATTGCGTTAGCTACTTCTATTCATAGTCCGGAAACGATTGATTCTGATTTCCCTCAGAACGGGTATTTATGGTTTGTTAAAGACTTGCCCGCTAAAAAGTCCGAAATAGGGGAGTTAGTACCGAAGGGATCGTTTCAAATACTAGGTTATACAGGTGTCACACTCCTTGTAATTCCTCAATTTAATCTGGTAGCCGTGAGGGCTTTTAACAGCTTTGGATCTCCTGCAGGATATGATTATTTAGAGGATGTAAGGACATTCGGAGACACAATAATCCGTTGCTTATAAAGCCTCTATATTCTAGAAATTAAACTAAATTAATGTAGTATACCAGTTTACATATGACCGGTTATCGGTAGCTACCATAAGCCAAGTATATAAAACAAGAAACCCAGTAACTTATTACGTCAAGGTTACTGGGTTTCTTAATCTATGTGCAAAATAACGCTTAATTTAATACAAATTATCTCTTAAAGTTACAGATAACTTTCGTAAATAATAGTGTCATGTTCAGAAAAGGACGAGTTTGTTACTTTGCCGTTTATCTTTAAGTAATACTTAATATTCAAAATTTTATTTGGGTATTTATGTTAAAGTATAAATAAAATATTAAGGGTTTCTACTGAAAAAACGAAGCTTAGTTTAAGTAGAATATAACAAATCGATGTTAGATTGGAGACATATATGCGTAATAAGAAGGTAAGAGGACTACGACGAAAAGCAAAGAACATGATAAAGCGAATTGAGGAAGAGACAAATGAGTTTCCTTCCGACTTTTATAACGGCTACTGGCATCTTCATTTACCAGTAGCTCAAAGTTTTATTGATTCTGAGAAGACTCCTTTTGGAATTAAACGATTATGTGTTCAAACTCTTTTAAAGGCAGCAAAACATTTGATTGGAATTAAACCACATACTGATGAAAAGTACCGAGTGGTTGTTTCAATTAATCCTTCCAAACTGTTTAATGCTCAAATCATTATATTTCATGGAGCTACTCACTTTGAAGGCTTCTTTGATAGAAATAATGAATTTCAAAAGTGGAATCCATTAACTGAAGAAAGAGACTTTGAAAGAGAATGGAAGTTGATCATTCCCCCAAATATAAGCGTAAAAGGGATTAGAGAAGAGATTGCTGATGAGGATGGAGAATATAATAGAGACATTTGGTTTGTTGGAGAATTGGACTAGGTGAAAGGAGTAGCGTATGAATAAAACAGTGATTGGTTGGGGCTTAACTGTGATAATGGGTATTTCATTAATTGTTTTATCAATATATACAAATAATTTGAAAGTAGAATTAATTGAGTATGAAGATACGACGAGTTATGCCTCCTTTTATTTTGATATGATTAGCGAAATCACAACTATGGAAAATATTTTAGTTTTTGAGAAGGGATTTATAGAAGGAAATGGAGATTTAAAATCATTTAAACAATTAATCGATTTAACTAGTTACAGTGTGTTACAACACCCTTCTTTCCCTTTAAGAATGAGTGAAACGGAAGTAATTGATTTTAATAAAAAGCGACAGATGGTTATGACAACTATTTTAAATTTCCAAAATGCGAAGTCATTAGATGATAGAAAAAATGCAAAGTCATTAGATGATAGAAAAAATGCAATTATTTTTGAGAAAGGCTTAAAAAACTATAAGAAAGCCTTTGATGCTTGGCTTGAACTGGAAAACAAATGTTCAGATATTGGTGGTTTTTATACAAGGAGGAGTTGAAAAAGTAGGATAATCGCTCATGAGTGCTACCCATAAATGGCGCGATATTCTGTGATACACCGTGGATGTTGGAGTCAGACTAACGGATGGACTGCATAGCACCATAGTTCATCGATCTTCATCTCCTAACCTTAGTAAATCTATACCCATTCTCAAAATTCCCTTTCTCGGTGGTGCAGTGCAAGTATTGATATATATGGGTGGCAAATGGGGTAGAAAAGTCTATTCAAATTAACTTAAGGTATTGTAGGAATTCACATCAAAAAATGTGGGGGAATATGCAGATGTTTGAAAAATTTGATTTTGACTTAATACATCGTGAACGAAATGATGTAACTCCTTTGTGGTAATGATGTGTGGTGTAGCTGGTTCTGGAAAACTACTTTTTCACAACTATTAGAAAAGGAAGGTTTTGTACGTCTTTCTATAGATGAAGAAATATGGGCTACTAATGGTCGATGGGGGATTGATTTCCCAATGGATAAATTTGAGGAATACAGAAAAGATGCAGAAAGAAAATTACTCAACCGCTTAATACAGTTAATTCACGATAAACAACAGGTGGTAATTGACTTCAGTTTTTGGGATCGTGTAAGAAGGAACCAATATAAAAAACTTATTGAGGAGTCTGGCTGTAAATGGAAACTGATCTATTTAAAAGTTTATCCAAATGATTTACGTGAACGACATAAGTGACGAAACAAACTTTTTGATGCAAATTCGTTTCCTATTTCAGAAGAACTTTTGAGTTCTTACCTGAATGGTTTCGAAGTTCCAAAATGTGAAGGAGAAATTGTAATTGAAAATTAGGCTGGGCGGGAATTGCACTAATATCCATAATGTTACCAACTTTATTCTTGATTGGTCTAGTAATTCTTCTCGTAGGGGTTTTTAGAAAAAAAGATACTGAAACCATCGATTTATTCAAGTAACAATGGACTATTCCTTTTCTTCTTCAACTAACAAATCATATTAGGGAGGAATATAGATGTCAAACCATGAGAACGAAGAGATTTTAACAGGAGGGAATGTCTCTACTGTTTATCGTTCGGGAGAAACTGTGAGACGAGAATTAAAGCCAGATAGCCCCAAAATTCATAAGCTATTAAAGCATTTGGAGAACAACAGTTTCAGTTATGCACCAAAGTTTTTAGGTATTGATGAAAAAGGAAGAGAGATATTATCATTTATTGAAGGAGAAGCTGGTAATTATCCTTTAAAAGAATACATGTGGTCTGATGATGTTTTAAAAGAAATAGCGAAGATGCTCCGTCTTTATCACGATTCTGTGAGTGATTTTTCATTTGATGATAGCTGGAAATCGATAGATAATACTCCCCAACCATTTGAAGTACTATGTCATAATGACTTTGCAATATACAACATTATTTTTAATCATCAAAGACCAGTAGGTATTATTGATTTTGATGTTGCTGGACCTGGTCCAAGACTTTGGGACATAGCATATACTCTTTACACTTGTGTTCCCTTAAGTAGAGTTTATCATTCTGAAACAGGTGAGGCAGTTTATTATGATCGATTAAAGGATGCCGACCGTATAAAACAAAGGGTTAAATTGTTTTTTGAATCCTATGGTATTGAGGGAATGGAAACAGGTTTTTTAGAGATGGTATTGCTACGAGTAGAAGGATTATGTAAATACATGATAAAAAAAGCCAGTGAAGGTGATGTTGCTTTTCAAAAAATGATAGATGAAGGGCATCTTGACCATTATCAAAGTGATATTAAATTTATTCGTGAACATGGTAATGAATGGATTTAAGATGAGGTTTCTATTGACCTCTCATGTATACAGAAAGAAGACTTTTACCAGAACCATGCAAGATTGACTTCACTACCACCATACTTATTTTTCTCCACATAGAGGTAGTCTTTCACAAGAGAAAGGTTTTAAACCTTGGAGATATATCAAGAAAAACGCATATTTAAAATGTGATAACGCTCTTCTGAAACTGATTTATATCGCCACGCGATTCCACCTTTGATAAAAACGAAAAGTGGAGGTCTTAACAACAAAACGCGGAAAAAATTGTGCAGAGCTAAAGCTGTTTAAATTACCAAAGTTGCCTGAAAGGTTAAATATTGCCGTCAATTGATCAACTATAATCATCCCAAATAATCGTTAGCATGGCTGTTCTTCTTGTCCCATATCATTCATTAAAAAAATATCTAATAATGTGTGATCACTCTGCCAAAACTCGTTCGGGTACTCTTTTAAGCATAAATATATCCTTATTGGTAATAATATATTTGAAAAAATATTTCAATGGAGGTTTTTTATGTATTTCTATAGAGAAGATTTAATTAATATGATTGTTCCTGATAAACCTGATCCAGCAGCGGCGAGAGTACTACAGGAAGTATTGGGAGGACAATTTGGAGAAATGAGAACCATGATGCAGTATTCATTTCAAAGTGCCAACTTTCGTGGAAGTGCTAAACAGTATCGTGATTTGATTCGTGCTATTTTTCTCGAAGAGTTGAGCCATGTAGAGCTTGTGCAATCAACAATTAATCAACTGCTAAACGGTGCAGGTGAAAGTCAACCAGGAAATGCAGGAATCGATAATGCTCCTTTGGATGAAGCAGTAAAGCATGCTAATCCGCATCATTTTATTATGGGTGCAAAAAGCTCTTTGCCAGTGGACGCTGCTGGAAATCCATGGTTGGGGAGTTATGTTTATAGTCACGGGAATTTAGTTGCCGATCTTTTAAACAATGTTGTGTTGGAGTCAACAGGTGTACTTCAAAAGACTAGAATTTATGAAATGAGTACAAATAAAGCATTCAGAGAAACTCTTGCTTTCCTGATTGTTCGTGATAATGCTCACCAGAATGCCTTCGCAAAAGCCCTCGAAACATTGGGAGTAGATTGGGGAAAAGTATTCCCTGTACCTAATTATGATATTAATAAATATCCCGAGTGTAAAAAATACATTGATATGGGATTCCATAATGCACAGTTCAACTTTAGGTTAGATCAGACACTTATGGGGTCAATTTTCCAAGGAGAATCACCAAGTAGAAATAGTGGTCAATTACAAATGACAGATCCTCCAAAAGGCCATCCTGTACCGGTATTACCTGATATGCCAAATGAACACAGCCCTGGATTGTCTGATTTAAATTCATAATAATAGTCGGTATAAATTTATTTTGTATAACATTTTCACTCAAAAAAACAACATACAGATTTTAGTGTAACCTGTTCTAAATTAAACATACAAAAGAGCCCAAATTCGCATATGAATTGGGCTCTATTAAAATGCCTTTTAATAGAACTACTATATTACTGTTAAATAGTACCTAATTCAAAGCACAGCATGTTTTAATAAAAGATTCCCTTTGCAAGGTTTCTATTTATTTAAATCTGTTGTGATACTGAACAAATATGGAGGAATTTGTGTGATTGTCTATATTGGAGATATCGCTAAAGAGAAGCCAATTTTACCTTTTGAAACACCGTGTAATCAAATTGATCAAGTATTTCAAGAAAACCCAAGGCATCGTTTTAATAGATAAGAAATTTGGGGCAGGCTTAATCACACGCACCCGTTTCTACCAAAAAATTGTAAATAAGGTACCTGTGTAAAAAACTATTCTAATTATTCAATACAAGTGCGTGAGTGAAATCCAAAAAGCTTTAAGTCAATGGTTTTCAAAGAGGAATTTTTGCATAAAATATCAAACTTGTTAATTTTCGTAATTTAAGTGGTCCCACCCATAAAATTCAAGTCGATGATTTTTAATAAATAATTTTGAAGTGCATCAGTTTTTTGATCAATTTCTATAAAATTAACTAGAAATTGCAATCGTATTTAGCATGGGTGGCACCTATAGCGGAATAGTTAATTCATTGCGTTGATGTAGATATTTCTTTAGGGAATCTCCAGTATGTCGGAGATATTGAAATTCAAGGTAATGTTAGTAATGGAATGAAAGTGGTAACTATGATGGATGTTTATATTCATGGTTCAATTAATCAGTCCAATATAACAGCTGGAAATAACATGGTTGTTTATCAAGATGTAATTAACAGCCACCTAATTTCAGGGGAAATTAACCAATTAAATGTAAGCATCGGATTATTACTGGGAAATTTATCTGTGGACTTAAAGCGTTTTGTATCGGCAATTGAACAAGTTTATCAGTCCCCTGTTTTTAAGACATCTGACATTGCAAAAATGGGCTTAAGTTCCTTGATAAAAATTTTATTAGAACAAAAATTCAAGGACTTACCACCTTTAATTAACGAATTAAGCTTATTAATTTTGAAGGCTGACAAACAGCAAATATTAGATCCGGAAGAGAAATTCGTTCCGATTTAATTAATGGATTCTTGAAGGCGATTCCAACACAATTTAAGCAGCCCGAGAACATTGTTACATTGATAGAACAAATAGATGAACTTTATGAATTAATGAGAATTTCTCGAGAATCTGCTTCTCATATGGTAATTCCTTTTGCGTCGAATAGTGAAGTATTTTGCAGTGGTGATATCTCAATCGTAGGAAAGGGGTGTATTAGTTCAAATATTTATTCCGGTGGCAAAGTACAAGTTCTAGGAGTACTACTTGGTGGAGAGGTTTTTGCATCAATGGGAATAGAAGTAGAAAAAACCGGATCTCCATAGGGAAAAATTACACGTATTATTGTTCCTGAAGGACAAACCATTAAGATAAAACATGCCATGAAAAAAACACTTATTCAAATCGGTAGTCATACACACAATTTTGTACAATCAGAACATAATGTGTTTGCTAGAGTTAACCCTGAGGGTAAATTATTATTGTTTTAAATTGTTAGTAGCATTCTTCATTCCATGAAATGTTTCAACTAATCCTAGAACTAATTACTAGTCTTTAAGGTTACCTATCTCAATTATATATGAACTACATGAGCGGCCGAATGTATCTTCGGCCGCCTTTTTTCTTTTCTAGAAGATTTCTATTCTTTCATTATCAATAATAAAAGATATAAGTGCATGAATAAAGATTCTATACGACATGATTCTAAGGCAATTGTGTGGTAGATGCAGTTTCGTCTTTGCTAGTCTCTGCATATGATGTAAAGAGAATAGAATTTAAGGAAAGGGGGGTTAGTTGTGACTAATTTGCCTGAAAAACCAGAAGTCATTTCGAGTAAGGCCGTTGATTTGCTCGTAAGTAATGCGTTCCGAAAAAACGGTGTCGATTTAGAGAGCGTAAGAGGAAAGCTATCAGAAGATCAAAAATCGGCTATTAAAGAGATGATAGAAGAGTTAACCCAGCAAGTAGATGCATTTGTTAAACCAAAGTCTTCTGAGCAATAGATTTAATTGTATACTCTATCACAAGAAAACGCCTATTTACAGGCGTTTTTTCTTTTTTTGCCGTTCCTATTTGATAGAGCATTGAGTATATTACAACATAACGTAAAAAAGGAGGTGTAGATTATGTCAAATAGACGTAGAAGAAAGTGTCGACATGCTGCTGGGGCTAGAAGATATTACAATTTTTCAGAGACTATGCAAGAAGATCAATCAGTAAGTATGCAACAAGATGATTTTGTAGTAGAGAACCAAAGTGATGCAGTTGTTGCTCAAGACGCCGATCAAGTCTCACTGTTAGACCAAGAATCTGACGAATTAATTTGGATTGTAGACTCATGCAATGTCGTTGTAGAAACGACAGATACTCAAGCTGCGGTTTCTCTTCAAGTCGGGTTGCAGTTGGCTATTGCTTTAGTTATCAGTATCACAATTGGTGATAGTGATAGAGGGCAAACACTAGCACAAGAAATATTCCAGGAATTCGATTCCGAGCAAACGAACAGACAACAAATCCTTATAGAAAATTCAAAAGATGTCAATATCACAACTACTGATACAGATTTGACGGTCAATATTCAAGCAATGCTACAAGTGCTGCTTGCATTAGTCGTCAGTTTAGATGTGCTTTAATTTACGTACAGCATTCTAAAAAGAATAGAGGTGAAAAATATGAGCAATAGAGAGTGGAGAGCATTGGATCAATGTGATCCAGAAAGTAGCAGTGCAACACAAGATGGTGAACAGGTTTCGGTTAGTAATCAGCAATCCTTTGAAATCATTATTGTTAGGAATTCTGAAGGTGTAGATGTTATCACGACGGATACGCAAGCAGCTGTCTCTTTGCAACTCGGCATTCAGGCAGCTATCGCGGCTGTCATCATCGCAACTGTCGGTGATACTGATCAAGGTAGAGCGGTGGTTCAAGATATTAGGCAATTTACGAGAAGTAGACAAAGAAATGTTCAAAGAACGGTAATCGAGGGATCTAGAAATGTGAGTGTTACGACAACTGATACTGATTTGGCAGTAAACATACAAGCATTACTTCAAATTCTGGTAGCAATTATAGTCAAACTGGATATTTTGTAAAAGTTGAATTGAGCTAGATAGAAAGAGAGGGGAACATATGGAGAATACGAGCCAAGATATGGTTGAGCAACTACGCAAGCATAACGAACGAATCATGCAAGATTTGATAAAGGATTTCCGACTAAGACGTGCTATCGCCAAACTGGAAAAATCAATAAAAAAACCCAAGAATAATTGATAGAATGAAAGATTTAAATATCACCAGGAAAAAGAATATGCGAAACTGATACTCCTAAAGAAAAAATCATTTGAATCAAGGAGAATCAGTCGTACAAGAGGATGTAAAACCAACAAGCTAATCAGTAAATGTTATAAATGATTTACCTTGGACTAACATCGTCATTGTAATAAGTACTGTTCTCCTCATATTCTATATATGGAGATTTTCTAAGAATAAGGGCTCAGTTCAGTGATAGTTGAAGGCGTTTCTTTTAATCGAGAACCTATTCAACATACACAAGGTATTTGTGTAAGTGAGATGGAATGGGCATATTCCATGGAAACAAACGGTGTGCGAGATGCCTATCGAGAATTCGAGAAAAAAACTAGTGGAATGGGTTATACACGTCAAAAAGAAGAAACAATCCGAGAATGGTTTAAAAGACAATACTAGGAAGTTTCAGACAGTCTTTACACGATCTATGATTTCGTTCGTTATAGTCAAAGTTCAATGAACTCTCTTGATGGAGAGTGGTTCAACATCTGAATTCACTTTCTATGAATTATTTCAAAAATGATGTTTAAAGCCTTTAAAAATAGGAACACAGCAACATTCTCATTTCCCCCTTTTTTATAGGCAGATTTCCAATGGAAAGCTGCCTATTTTTTTTGTGTATATTTATCCGCCGCGTTTATTTAATAATCTAAGTGCAAAACGTCACTCATAACAGTGCAAAATCCCGCCTAAAGTGACATCTTTTAAGACTAGTAGGATCGTGTTTAGAAAAGGACGAGTTTTGATACATATCCTTTTATATTAAACATCTAATAATTAAATTATTCCATAGATTAATTGGATATTAATCGTAAAACGAATTGGGAAATGTGAAGAGGGCAGATTTATGGTAAAAGGTATTATTCAACATTAATGGTATAATTATTTATAAAACAAAAAACGAAAATTTTAGATTCCATTTAACTATTACAAAGGAGTATTTAAATGAGTAACAATAAACTGCTTATTACTTTCAAAAGTGATCTTAACAATTATTCATTGGAACAGCTAAGATATAACTCGGAAGAAGGGGTTTGGTCTATTGGACAGATGTATGACCATTTAATTCTTGTTGCCCATGAGTATCTTAATAATATGGAAACATGTGCAACATTAAATGAGGAACAATCTCTTGAGAAAACTCAGTTTGGTGAGCAATTATTTAGGAACGGTGGTTTTCCACCTATTAAAATAAGATTACCAGATGAACTAAATTCTCCACCAAATAATTCAGACAGCAAGGAAGACCTAATTAGCAGGATGGATCAGGTAATTCAAAGATTTAGTCAATGGGAATCGAAAGTGGATTATATTAACCCAAATAATAAAGTTGAGCATGGAGGGTTCGGCTGGCTGAATGCAAGGGAATGGTATGATTTGGTTGGTATGCATTTTCGTCATCACTTGCGTCAAAAAGATGAGTTGGAAAGTTACATATTATAGATGAAAATCACATCATAAATGGGGATCCCTCCTTCAACTAACATGGAAGAACGTAATATTTTTTCATTATCTGTGGTGTAGCTACTATTTTTGAACTACCTGGATGGCTAACGGGTGTAGATGTTGATATTAAAAGCTTTTTCGACAAAGTAGACCATGCAAAACTACTGAAACAAATGTGGGAATTCGTGATAAATCACTACTTTGGGCTCAGTTAAAGGCATTTTCGGATACAAGTAGTAACTATGATATGAGGAATATGAAGTGGATGAAAAAATAACGCAGCTGATGCTTAAAAAAGGGAAGAAGTATAAAAAGTGGACTGAAGGCATGTTCGTCAATCCATTTTACTGGGTTGAAAACGGAACGCCTTATTATATTGTTGTCTATACGAAAAATACTGGTTCGGTAGCTTCCGCATTTTTTGCGGAAGGGCAAGAAAATAAGGAAGATGCGCTTAAAGCCCATCCCCCCCTCGCTATTTTCTCGGATTTGAGCACGAACATTTTCAAATACGGCTCAAAACGCGCGGAAGTAAGTCTTTCTTATTACACAAAGCCTTTATCGATTCCGGTTAACAGCATGGATTCCCAAGTCAATCAAGGAAGGGAAGCTTTTGCGGAGCTGTCGAAACTGCAACAGGAATACAATGAAAAGATGAAGGATTTTACCCACTATTATGATAATGACGTTTTAATACGGGGACAGTTGACCGAAAATGATATCAACAAAGTCAAGGAAACAGTCATTGAAATGGATATGCTGCAATACAAGGTTGGGTTGATTTTGCAGGAGCGCTACAAAGATATTGAAGCGTTTGCCGGTTTTTTAGAAAATCAGAGTGTGTGGCAGAAAATGGATAAAGACACTCATGACTTTATAAAAGAAATTACAAAGAATATGGACAGAGCTGAAAAAGAATTGCGTGACATGAATATACTTACGGATGAAGATCCGGAAAAAATGTTCCGCTTAAATTACGATAGGATGTTGGAGAAAAGTAAAAGTGCAATTGAGAAACAGAAAGCGAATATCCGCTACCCAAAATGACAGAGCAAGAAAGCATCTTAGCTGAATTACCTGCTAAGGTGCTTATACTGCAATAAAAGGTATATTCAGTGTAAATGAAAAAGGTTTTTAAGGTTAAAGAAGGAGACGGAGACTTATCATGCATGATCAAACAGTAAAGCTGCTTATGAAAAAAGTGAAAAAACATAAAAAGTGGACAGAAGGCGTATTCGTCAATCCGGTTTATTGGGAAGTGGATGGCACACCATATTACATGGCGGGCTTTACAAAAAACAATGAATCGGTGGCGACTGCTTATCTGACGCTCGGCGAGGAAAAGCTCGAAGAAGTGTTAGAAGCACAGCCCAATTTATCTCTGTTTGCGGACCTCAACAGCAATATTTTCAATATCGGCATGGATTGGCTGAAAATACCGGTTTCTTATTATACAAAACCATTAAGCATTCCAGTCAAAGGCACTGATCCAAAGGTACAACGAGGGAGCGAAGCTTTTGCCCAATTATGGGACACCCAGCAAAAATTCAATGAATTGGTGAAAGGTTATAAGACTTATTATGAAAACGATGTATTGATCCGGAAAAAAATGTTAGAATCTGACATCATCAAAACGCAGGAGACAGCCAATATGGTCAATATGTATCAATACCGGGCGCTAAGGATTTTATTGGACCATAACGATGACATTAAATCTTTCGCGGAGTATCTAGAAAATTCGGATCATTGGCCCACATTGAATAATGAAGATCAGAAATTCATAAAAGGAATTACGGATAACGCCGCAAAAATGCGCGCCAATTTAGCGGGGCTCGAACTAATCGAAAACGAGGATTTCGCACGCATGACCCAATTGAATTACGATCATATGATGGAAAAGAATAAAAAAATAATTGAAGGTCAGCGGCAGTATATCCGCTATCCTAAATTGTCCACCTAAAAAGCATCCCGGCGATCGATCGCCGGGATGCTTTAATTCATACTGTCAATCTTCATCTTTAATGTCCACATCCTTCGGAATCGGTGTCATCTGCCATTCTTCCATGGCTTGTTTTCCGAGTTCCAGCTGTTGGAAACCAATTATTTAAAAAAATTCTACCTATAGTTATAATAGTCATAGTACATTCCTTAAATTTTCTAATATATATTCCAGGTCTTCAAACAATATAAATATTTTCATCCCACATAATTGATTGTATTTCCAATTTGCAGGTTTGTTAACTAACAAGGAGAAAGAAATAGAAGAATTAAGTTGAAGGGTGGAACGCCATAAAAAACGAGAGGATGATTTATCATAGTACTGTTACTTTGTTTCTAATCAGAGCAAATAACATTGAAACTCAATGTTAACTTCTGTTCCATCGTTTGTAACACTAGGGTTTTAATTTAAATGTAGTTCAAAAAAACTAGTAAATAATAATTTTGTGGTATAAAATCATTACTTACTAGAAATTTTTAGGTAATAATCCCGTATTTAAATTTTTCTCTATACGATACATTAGTCTTAATAGATATGAAACGAGAGATAGAAGTTATTAAAATAATAGATTAAAAAAATTTTGTTGAATAGGATGGGTTTTGTATGATATTAAAAAATAACTCAAATTATCAAAATATTGTTGAAAATCTACGTGAATTTAACTTAAAGAAAAGTATAAAAGCTCAATTAAAAATAATTAACCCTCTTTTGTGCAATAAAGCAATAGATTTAAGGGCCCACTTAAATAATGCTTTAGCTAATGGATTAATCTCTAAAAGTGAATCCGAGTTCTTAGATATTAAAATGAAACTTGGACGTATGAGTTTGGAATTGGAACAAGTATTAGATGGTATTTATGTTTCTATCTTGTTCTATGATAGTGAACGAAATTCTATTTATCATGGAGCTTGTCCAAGTGTCCCAGCCGACTTTTTTGACTTCTTTAAAATGATTAATGAACAGGGTCTTTTCGATGAAAATTGTGGCCCATGTGGAAAGGCTGTTTTTGAACAAGAAGTCGTCCAAACGGATATTGAAACGAGCCCTTTATGGTCAAACTTTAAGGATTATGCCCTTAAAGTTGGCTTCAAGTCTTGTACATCGATTCCATTCTATACAAGTGCTGGACGACTGGCTGGAACGTTCGCCAACTACTCTAATAAACCTAACCACATATTCACACACGATGAAGTGGCTATGATTCAAGAAAAAATATATATGTACCGTGATGAAATTCAAAGCATTTCTGATCGTCTTCATGTGCACACCCAAATTGGTCATACTGGTCTGACGATCTAAGGAGAAAGAGGGAATTGAGAATGACTTTTGGAGGACGCCTTAAAAACCTTCGCTTAGAACGAAGGCTCACTATGCAAGAAGTTGCCATCAAAATCGGACTTGCCAAATCGTCTTATGCAGGTTACGAAGGAGGGCATAGAAATCCTCCCGTCAATAAATTGATAGCTTTAGCTCAGCTTTTTCAAGTTTCAACGGATTTCATTCTTGGACTAACGGATATTCCAGACCCTGTTAACTCACTTCATAAGAAACACCTTTATTGGGATGGAATTCTCTTAAATGAAAAGGAATTAGTAATTGTTCAACAGGTTGTTGAATTAGTGGTTAATAAGACTCAAGAAAGCAGCAAAACAAAAAGTGTACAGATGAATATAGGATAATCATTTGTCCTTTTTTTTCTCTTTTAGTTCACTTAAAGTGAACTAAGTTTGGTATGAGGGATTAAAATCAAACAGGAAATGCATAAGGGTCATTAGAGTAATGACAAGAGCAATTGATTTATTCGTATAATTTAATAAACTAAGTAGCAAAAGATTGATTAAATAAAAGTAGGTGACATTATGGAACATACATTCGTTGGGAATTATAATATTTTACTTGTTTTGTTATCATTTATCGTTATCTTGCTTACGTCAATTGCCGTATTTGATGTTAGTGCACGAATGTTTCTTGCAAGTAAGTTTAAAAGAATATTGTGGTCTATTATTGGGGCATTAATTATGGGTGGAGGAATTTGGGCTCTACATTTTATTGGAATTCTTGCTTATATGATTCCCAATTCGTTAAATTATAGCCTATTGATTTTGGGTGTATCTCTTGTCATTATTATTGTTTCTTCATTCATTTCCCTATATATCACTTCGGAGACAAGGATTAATACAAATCATTTTATTTTTGGAAGTGTTGTAATGAGTATCAGTATTTTAGGTATGCATTATTTGGGGATGAACGCGCTAAACATGACTGCTTCCATTTCCGATAATCCTATGATTTTATTGCTATCTGTTGTGTTGGCATTTATTCCTTCTCTCATTTTTTATAGAGTTATCTATTATCACAGAAAAAAAGAAACTACTATTCTCATACAGACAAAGTTAATAAGTGGTATTCTCATGGGTCTATTCATTTCAGCTATGCATTATACTTCGATGTTTGGTACCAAATTGACATATAATCCTCAAATGGCAAACATGAATTTCCAAACGGTAGACTCCAACCAACTAGCAACTCTCCTTGGTATCGTTACAATTTTCATATTAGGAATTGTGCTAATTAGTTCTTTTTTGGATCGAAAATTTACGCTTCAATCTTCTCAGCTAAAGATTAATGAACAGTATTATAAATCTCTTTTCGAAGATAATTCTGAAGCTATATTACTATTTGACTTAGAAGGACGCTTTGTCCAATTTAATCAATCAGTTAATGAACTTTATGGATATCCCTTTGAAGAGTTACTACATCAATCTTTTACATCGTTAATTATTCCGGAGTATTTAGAAATGACGATTAATCAATTTAGCATTGCAGCACAAGGAGAGGCTACGACTTATGAAACATCTGTACTCAATAAAGCTGGGTATCAGTTGGATTTACATGTAAAGAATTTCCCCATCATTGTAGATCAAAAAATTGTAGGTGTCTTTGGCATCATTAAAGACATTACAGATATCAAACGCGCAGAAGAGGCATTAATTGAAGCAGAGTCAAAATACCGTAGTTTAGTCGAACAATCCTTGGTGGGGGTGTATATTTACCAAGATAATAAGATTGTTTATGTGAATCCACGCCTTGTCGAAATAATGGGTTATAGTCATGAGGAATTTAGTAAACTGAAACTTGCAGATTATGTTTATGAAGAAGACATTCCACTAGTGACAGAAAATATTACAAAGAGACTAGATAAGGGAATTCCTTCTATTAGATATGAATATCGGGCTATAAAAAAAGATCGGACCATGATTTATTTAGAAATTCATGGATCAGTTTCCAGGTATCGTGGGAAGGATGCTGTGATTGGGAGCATTATCGATATTACAGACCGTAAAAAGTCAGAAGAAACCATTAAACATATGGCTTATAACGACTACTTAACTGGATTACCTAATAGCAACTTTTTAAGTAAACGATTAAAAGAATTAGTACATGACAAAAATGAAACAGCTGTTTTATTACTAGAACTGGAACGAATGAACAATATTAGAGACACAGTGGGACAAGAATCGAGTAACTCAATTATTCTACTAGCTAGTGAACGAATAAAGCTGTCTTTAGGAACCGATAGTATTTTGATTCGATGCCAAGAAGATAAATTCGTTATTCTGTTAACAAATACAAATCTTGAGCGAACGACACAAACCGCAAAAACAATTTTAGATGTCATAGCTCAACCCTTGAAAAACATTCATCATGACGTTTATGTCAATCCTAGTATAGGAATAAGCATGTATCCTAATGACAGTAATACTACTGAAACATTATTAGACATGGCCAATTCTGCACTACATTATGCAAAAAAGCACGGCAATAATAGTTATCACTTTTACACTCCGGATCTGGATGGGAAAACACGAGAAAGTTTAGAGCTTGAAATGGAACTGTTCAGGGCAATTGAACTGGACCAACTCACCCTTCATTACCAACCACAATTTCATTTAAGTACGGGAGAGTATATTGGAAATGAAGCGCTAATTCGATGGAATCACCCGAAAAGAGGCATGGTTTCTCCTTTACAATTTATTCCGATTGCTGAAGAAACAGGGCTCATTATTCCGATTGGGGAATGGGTATTGAAAACGGCTTGCGCTCAAAACAAAGAATGGCAGTTGGCTGGATTCCCTCCAATGGTTATCTCAGTCAACCTTTCCTCCCGACAATTTTCACAAACAAATATAGTGGAAGTTGTGGAGAGAATATTGTCTGAAACAAACTTAGATGCGAAATATCTTGATCTTGAAATTACAGAGAGTATGACAATGGATGTCGAACGTACAATAAAAACATTACATTCATTAAAAGAAATAGGCATAAAAATAAGTATCGATGATTTTGGTACCGGTTATAGTTCCTTGTACTACTTGAAAGAATTTCCAATAGACCGCCTGAAGATAGACCAGTCCTTTATTCGTGATTGCCACCTTGACCCAAGTAATGCAACCATTGTAAAAACCATTATTTCCATGGCTCATCACTTAAATATACAAGTAATTGCAGAAGGCGTTGAGACGAAAGAACATCTAGATTTCCTTCAACAGAACTTATGTGATGAAGTTCAAGGTTATTTGTTAAGTAAACCATTGCCTGCTGAAATCCTTGAGAAAAAGTTTTCCGACTTGCAAAAAATCATTAGAAGATATGGACTTACCAGTGAAATTAGTCATCGTCTATGGTTGGAAAGAGAATTAGAAATGACGAAACAAGAGCTGCAGGAGACGATTCGTCAACAGGACG
This sequence comes from Paenisporosarcina sp., assembly GCF_057785155.1. Taxonomy (NCBI): domain Bacteria; kingdom Bacillati; phylum Bacillota; class Bacilli; order Caryophanales; family Caryophanaceae; genus Paenisporosarcina; species Paenisporosarcina sp. The sequence continues at coordinate 10,282 of NZ_JBYNRN010000044.1, read as the reverse complement.
GTATGACGCTTAAATACAAATTAAAAGATGGGAAGTTAATTCATACAATGTGTGATGGGGAATTGGTCTATCGAATTGGATTATCTCCTGAGAAAGTCGTTGGAAAAGAACTTGCAGAGATATTGCCTTTGGAAAAAGCTATAAAAAAAGAAGCATTTTATCGAAGAGCATGGAAAGGCGAGGAGAACGTTTCCTACGAAGGACATGAAAACGGCATTGTTTACCTGGCCAATTTACGCCCGGTGTTCAGAATGGGGAAAGTGGTGGAAGTTATTGCTTCCTGCGTTGACATTACGGAACGGAAACGTGTAGAAGAAGCCCTACGTCATAGTGAAATTAACTACCGGTTAATCGCTGAAAATACGAGCGATATAATCACTGTTGTGGATAAAAATGGTATAGTTCTTTACACTTCCCCTTCTTGTGAAGTTGTAAGTGGATATCCAATAGATCAATTGAATGGTTTGTCAGGGTTTTTATACGTCTATCCAGATGATTTGCCGTTGATTGAGAACATCTTCAGTGAAATCAAGTTAACGAAAACTTCAAATCTTGTTCAATATCGTATAATTCACAAAGATAAGTCATTAATTAACTTAGAAGCAAAAATCACGCCTGTCATGGGGCATAACGATGGAATTGAACATTTCATTGTTGTTATTCGAGATATAACAGAACAAAAGAAAGCCGAAGACCACTTGAGAAAATGGGAAAGATTATCCGTAGCTGGAGAATTAGCCGCAGGGGTAGCCCATGAAATTCGCAACCCTTTGACATCGATTAAAGGATTTATCCAACTCCTTGATAAAGGAGGAACTGCTGCAGAATATTACGATATTATGCTAAAAGATTTAAGTCAAGTTGAATCCATTATTAATGAATTTCTAGACTTAGCCAAACCTAAGGCAACTCTCTATAAACCTATAGATTTAAAGACGATATTATATAAAGCGGTAACTTTGCTTGAATCCGAAGCGCATCTAAAAAACATTATTATTGAATGCAAAATAGCAATAGATCCCCTTTTCATGCATTGTGATGAAAACCAAATGAAACAAGTGTTTCTAAATATAATAATTAATGCGATTGAATCTATGACTAATGGTGGAGAACTTAAAGTTTCAATAGAGAAAAAAGATGAAGAAACGATAATTGTTCTTATTATTGACCAAGGAAGCGGGATGACTGAAGATCGTGTGAAAAAACTAGGAGAGCCTTTCTATAGCAACAAAGAAAAGGGAACTGGCCTTGGATTAATGAGTAGTTATAAAATTATTCATGAACATAAAGGTGAAATTTTCATTGAGAGTAAAATTAATTCAGGAACCATTGTTGAAATTAAACTTCCATTAATTCCTAAATCTGAATAAATTAAAAATAATCCCCCTCGCAATAAGAACTCTGTTCTAATTGCGAGGGGGATTTGATTATTTGTCTAGTTAGTAACTCTTTTTTTATCGGTCAATCATAGTTATAGGTTTCAATTTCTTGTTTAAGCCAGTAATATTTCCCTCCAATTAACACCGTTTCAGTTGGCATTATCCTTCTTTTACGTGACATGTGAATTTTCTTGGAATGCATATTACCGCCATGTTCATTCATCAAATCCTCAAAGTCCTTTTGACTGAAGAAATCATTTGGATTCTTAATAATTAATGGTTTGTGTGATTTCGTCAGGTAGCTATCGGAGTAAAAATAGGTGAGTAATCGATCCACTGAAAATTCAATCCAGTCGGAATTCATTTCTTTAAATAACTGATTTAAATCAAGGATTCTGCGCATTAAAAGAATCGAGCAAGTCCTGGAAAATATTACATTAACATTTCTTTAATATTAAGCTCAATCAAATTATGATTAACTATGAGCTTAAGAGGTAAACAGATTGGGTAAGACATTCTAGTAATTAAAAAGAGGAGGGAATTTTATGAAAACTTCACTTTTAAAAATCACAGTACCGGTCTTAGCCATTGGCCTTGCTTTTTCTGCTCAAGGCGGTGTATCTGCAAATAGTCCAGACGCAGGGACGCCAGCTAAGGTGAATGTCGAAGTTCATGCAGGAAAAGAAATCTCTCTAGCTCAGGGGGAAAATTTTACACATCGTCTAACTCCAATTGACGAACGGATTTTTTCAGTGAATTCGGAAATCGAGGAGATTATCGTTGTACTGGAAGATGCAGAATCTATTACTTTTGAAGAATACTTTTTTTATCAAGAAAAATTGAATTCACTCGATAACCGATTGAATGCTTCAACCAATCAATTAAATGCGGTTACCAAAAAGTTTGACGAAGATTCTGTAGAAGTGAAAGAATTGGAAGTAGCGATTGAAGCATCATTTGTAGCAACTCTAGAAGCGCAAAACTTTTTAGATTCCATTGATGTTGTACCTGAACTGCCTGAAATAGAAGAACCGACAAAAGAACATATAACTCCATAAATCGGTACCCGGTTTATTGTTTTTAAAAGATGTGAAGATAAATATTATAGACCCTTTTCCTATTACTAAGGAAAAGGGTCTTTTGGCGCTGAAAACTATTTCATAAATTTTCCAAGAGCCTAGGCTTCTTTTATAGAGTTTCTAGTATTGAATAGGTAAAACTATCTTGTAGTATTTCAAACACGCAATGGTTCAATTAGGTGATGTTTTAATAGATATTTTTAATCAAATTTTGCCTCGCTAATCAGGACAAAATCAACCTTATTGGTGGAGAAGGGATTAATAAATGAAAAGAGTATGCGGAAAACCGTTAAATACGACTTCTTTATATACTGTATATAAGCAGCCGTTAGATTAATAGAGTGTTCTTTTTAAGGGGTATGGATTGCCATTGCTTTGGATATTCGTATTCGAACCATCTATTTAATCTAGATATATCATATTTTTTTCAACGTTTATTCCAGGAGGATGCATTTAGCATAACTGAAGCACAAAAATACTAGGAAATTAAAGTCCCGTAAAAGAGTATATAGCTGAAAGAATGTTCTTGAAATGTAATTACATTTTAAGAACATATTAATTTTATCTATTTCTTCATACTTTCTCAACTTGTTTAGATTATGATAAAAGTAGAGCGTTTACTTTAGGGAATTCTTCTCGATTTATATAATGAAGGGAATATCTAGTACACTTTTAAGGAGCATATGAATGAAATTTAAAGTATCGAGCATATCTTTAAAGCTTGGCTTGTTGTTTAGCTCCATCTTTTTCACTTTGTTTTTAATTTTGGGATCCATATTGTATGGTGTATTCACCAATTTATTTGTTGATTATATTAAACAGGATTTGCTAATTCGAGGAGATAATCATGCTAGAATCATCAATGAAAGCTCCACCGGTCAAACCATTGAACATGTAGTCGAGATGGAAAAAGGAGCTACGACGAGTGTGCTGATTACTGATATGAATCAGCAAGTACTAGCCTCATCGACCCCCCTTAAGCGAGATATGAACAATCATTTTGTTGCCAAGGGTAGCAAACAGACTAGCCATGTTTTAGAAAGCAATTGGAGGCAGCACGAATATATTATTACTGTTTCACCAATTAAAACTGGCTTTGTGTATATGTACTATCCTTCTAAAATTTTAAGGGAAATCATCTTTGTCATGGATGTTTTGTTTATTGTCGCGGGTGTAGGTATCGTGCTGCTAACTTTTGGTCTTATTGGCCTTCTTTCACAGCGACTGGCGAAACCCCTAGTTATCATGAAAGAGGCAACAAATAAAATGGCATTAGGAAAATACAGTGAAAATATTCCAATCAAAGGCAATGATGAAATTGCTCAACTTGGAAATTCGATACAGTTGCTTGGGGAACAATTGCAGTATTTTGAGAAAAGTAGAAATGAATTCCTAGCGGCTGTATCGCATGAGCTCCGTACGCCATTAACGTATATTAAGGGATATAGCGATATTCTTTTGAAGGGGAATATCTACAGTGTTACTGATCAAGAAAATTACTTAAAGATAATTAATAAAGAAGCTAGCCGGATTTCTTTTCTTGTCAATGATCTGTTTGAAATGAGCAAGCTACAGATTGGGGAATTTGAGCTAAACAAAGAGATAGCCATGATTAATATGCTTATTGAAAAAGTAGTTTCAAGTCTTGAGCCCGCTGCAAGAAAAAAAGGGATAGAAATTAAAAGTGAGTATCAGCCCGATTTACCGGCGATTCCCATTGACGTGCATAGAATGGAACAAGTTTTTTATAATCTTATTGAGAATGCGATTAAATACAGCATTCAAGGAGAGATTACGATCCGTTCTTATTTGAAAAATGAATTTGTTATCATTGAAATAAAGGATTCCGGCATCGGGATTCCATCGGATGAGCTACCGAAAATTTGGGAGCGTTTCTATCGTGTTGACCAGTCTAGAACAAGGAAAACAGGTGGAACCGGACTCGGTTTATATGTGGTCAAGCAGATTATCGAGTCACATAACGGCAATATAGTTGTCAGTAGCATGGAGAACGAGGGATCTACGTTCATAATTTTTCTTAAATTATAAAATGTAATCTAATGAAGTGGGTGAAGAACTTTGAAGAAAATATTAATCGTTGACGATGAATTTGAGATGAGACAGCTCCTGCGGCTTTATCTACAACAAGAGAACTATCTTCTTGAGGAAGCAAAGGATGGCAGAGAAGCATATGACAAAATTTTGAAAAACGATTATGATTTAATAATTCTTGACGTTATGATGCCGTTGATGGATGGATGGCAGACATTGGAACAAGTAAGGAGAATATCTGATGTATCAATCATGATGCTAACGGCAAAAGGGTCAACTCAAGATAAAGTCACGGGCTTGTCTAAGGGTGCCGATGATTATCTGGTTAAACCCTTTGAGGAAGCAGAGTTGATGGCAAGGATACAAGCATTATTGCGTAGAACGCAACATCACTTCACGGAAGAAAATGAAGTGCTGAAATACGAGGGGATTATCTTGAACCTAACCTCACGTAATGCCAAGTATCAGGGAGAAGTATTTACCTTAACCCAAACTGAGTTTGATCTTCTTCAAGCTTTCATAGAGAACCGAGGAAAGGCTCTCTCAAGGGAACAGCTTGTGGAGCTAATTTGGGGAATAGAATTTGCGGGTGAAGATCGGACGGTTGACTCTCATATTAAAAATCTGCGAGGGAAATTAAAAGAAGCTGGAATTGAAAAGTCACTCGTTAAGACAGTCTGGGGCACCGGATATAAAGTGGAATAAGGTGATTATATGAAACGAATAGTATCTATGACGTTATTAGTACTCTTAGTTGTACTCGGAATTTCATTTCTGACGTTTGCGATAAAAATGATCTGGTTTCCTCCAGGTAGGAGAGGAATGATGATGGATCAAAACATGATTGGCCATCATATGTTTTCCTGGTTTGGCCATATGTTTTGGGTGTTAATGATTTTTGTTGGAATCATAATATTGATCTGGACAATCTCTATGAAAAAAAGTGACAAGTAAAATAAAAACCGTATGGAGCCCTTTTGTGTGAAGGTCCTATACGGTTTTTTATAAATGTAAATGGCTCCATACTTTCTTCATGTCTACCATGTATATTTAGAGTATAGAAACATACAACGGTTCAAAAGAAAGGAGGTAGAAAGAAATGATGGGACCAGGATATGGAATGGGATACGGAATGGGAGGTGGAGTCTGGATGATGTTGGGATTATTATTGATCATCGGCTTTGCATCCTACTACTTTATGAAGAACAAAAATAACAGTAACAACGGTTTCAATACTTCTCAGAAAGTTCCCGGGGCAGATGCCATGGAAATAGCCAAGAACAGGCTTGCCAAAGGTGAAATAACGACTGAAGAATTTGAAGTAATTAAAAAAACGCTTATATAAAAGGAGAGAAAACTAATGAAAAAGACTATAGTTAGTGGAGTATTAGCGGCAGTCCTTATCATAGGAGGCGGAACTGGTCTGTATATGACATCAGTATCTGCAAAAGGAAATGTTGAAAATCCAGAAACCTTTATGCAACATAATGGGATGAGTATGGAAAATATGAATGAAATGATGAAATCGGAAAATTTCGAGGATATGCAAAAATTCATGGAAAGTGGAAATGTGAATTTTGGCCAGATGAAACCATTCATGAAGAAAATGCATTCTGATTTAAACAATCAGCAATTGGAGGAACTCTATAAAGAAATGCATGGCACTGGGGGGTCAGCTATTAGCAACAATTTTAAAGGAATGATGGGAAACTAATTATTAAATAGTATTTAGGAGGTCGGCATTCCGGCCTTCTATTTTTTTTGCGAAAACAAAATAGTGTCCTTAGTGAAAAGACGATAGTTTTAATTCGTCTTTTTTTCGTGGAGCTTCACATCTCTTTTTTTTCCTTGTCGATCTGTATGGTGAAGCATTCCTTCGCAGCTCAAGAATAAAATGGTTTCAAATGGTTCCATGCACGTTTCTGTAACAATTAATGAATTATTAGATGAAAACGTACTACTTGATATTTCTTTGAAAGATCAGGATGGAGTAATTCATACTTCTTATGATGCAAATGTTTCACGAGAATCAAATCAAACGACAGTTAATCTTGTTTTCCCTTATAGCATTTGTAATGAACAACAGCAGCTTACTTTATCTGTAAAAGGATACGATGAAATGTTGTTCAAATAAATAACAGATATAAAAGATCGACTCATCTCATTTTGGGATAAGTCGATTTTATTTGGTCGTTGTTAATAATGGATTATGAGTTGAATACTTTCCCAACCGACGGAAATGCCAACCCAGGGTGTATGGGTTATGCGAGTTGCGTAATTGATCGAGGTTTTACGAACGAATCATTTAGTTTCTTGTCAACGATACATTATATAAGTGCATTTTAGTTGAATTGGCTATAAATAATTATGTAATAATATGGTAATATGAATACAGGGAATTTCATCTTAATAAAATCAAAAATTAAAATAAGGGGGAATGGTGTTTTGTTGAAAGAGAATAAAGAATATAAAGGGAATTGGAGAAGTTTTATTATTTTTACACTTGTTGTTGGTTTAATTGTCGGTATTTTCTCAGTTATTTCCGATAATTTACCAATTATAGCTGATGGTGTTACAGTACTTGAATTCGTCGTTTCCTACTTAGCAGTAATGATTAATTCCTTACCAATGTGGTTCATACTTGCCATGCTTGTTGGCTATGTATTTGCAAGGAATATTAAGGAAGCTATTTTGCTTGGTGTCATTTATACAGTCACAGCAATTACATTTTATTTCGTGATTGGTTATTTTTATACGGATATACCAGCGCCAATATCAATTAAAGAATGGGCATTCGACTATATGAATTGGGTCGGAGGGTCTGTTGTCGGTGGTTTTGTTGGTGGGGGGGTAGGATTTTTAGTTAAGAAAACACCGTATGCATTACTTATTCTATTTGTAGGGATAATCTTTCAGATGTTTTTATACGGTAAAAGTAGCTGGGGAGATATTGTTGGTATTTCGCAAAGTGTTACCTTTTGTCTAATGATAGTAAGCATTGTTTTTTATTTAGTGATTGTGAAGAGAAAAAAAGAACCGAATTGGGGTACGTAAAGCTTTCTATAATTCTTTATAAGCAATAATACAAAAACATTTACTGGAAGGAAATAAATCATGAGAAAAATAACTGCTATATTTCTTCTTTTACTTATATTATTCGGTTGTGCTGAGAAAGGATTTGAATCCTCAGAAGTTATTAAGGACTTTCCAATACCCATCGGGGCAACTCCTGTAGACAGTGAGGCTACTAATCCAAACGTAATAACATTTCAAAAATACCGGTATTCTAATAAAAATGAACCACAAGGGATTAGTAAGGAATATTTAACAGCTATAGAAGAGGAGGGTTGGTCTGAATTGAAAGATGAGCAATTGGGAGCAACACGTTTTTTTACAAATGGCGAGCGAAAAGTAGCAATTGAAGCTCGTCCCGATTCAATTTCACTGTATGAATATAAGGAGTAATTTTTTCTTATATTGTTAAAATATAGGTAAATAATGACTGCTTCTTCTGCTCTCGTTACATGGCTGCGTGGATACGTGCAGTCTGTAATTCCGGCTTTTAATGCTTCCTTAAATTCGGGTGCCAATTATTTCGACGGCTGCGCATCTTTCTTGTACGAGGCGGTTAAAATCATAGGACAACTGTTAAAAGAAAAGGTGATATTGTCTCTAAATATGGAGGAGAGGAATTCATTGTTTGATATGATATTTGAATGCTTATCACCCAGCGGAAGTTTGCTACTATTGCTGAACGATTCCGAAAGAAAGTTGAAGATTACATAGTTGAAGGTGAAGAAACCCAACCAGGAGGAAAACTCACGGTTTCAATGGGGATTAGCCTGTTGTATCGAGATAAAACATTAGACGATCTTATTAGAGAAGCTAATAAAGGATTATACGAATCTAAACCGTGTGCTTTACTTAAATACGAAGTGTAAGGCATCCAAAAGTACGTTATATCGTTTTTTACAATAATCATTAAAGAGGTGGATTGAGTGAGTGAGTATATTTATATTAATAGTATAGATTCCACTCCTGAATGGGAGCAGATTTTAAAAACAGTTATCGAATATAGTAATGAATTTGATATAGTGTTTGTGATAATTTTGATTCACTTTGGAATTTTAGTTTATACAAAGGAGATTTAAACATTTTAAACGTTGCGGATTTCAGTGAATGCTTCCTATATTCCAATCCTGAACTGATAACGTTACTAATCCAAAAAGACATAGATCTGAGCCAGTTTGACAAGTGGTAACCTGGGAATCGAGGAGGATGATTGCAATCTTTTCTTTATCACCTAACGGGTGCTTGAGTTGAAGATCCTTGGGTTGCGTATGTAACTCTTTTCCTAATTTAACTAACGCGGCAGGTTAGTTTAATAAAAAAAGCAAGAAAAGTAATGAGTTAGGAAGGATAAAGATACATAAAAGAGAAAGTATATACCATAAAATATTGGAAGGGGTCCATAGAATGAGCGAAAAATTATTAAGGGTAGGAACTACTTATATACCAGCGACTAATGTAGAACTATCTTCTAAATGGTATGTCAACAAATTGGGGGCAGAGTTAAGCTACAAAGACGAAGATAAAGCAATTCTTAATTTTGCAAACCAAAGCATTTTTCTTGTTAAATCTAATGAAAATCAAAGCTCCAATTTCTATGATATTAACGGGGTCGAGCGTTTTTCTTTAACATTTGAAGTTAATGGATTAAGTGCCTTAAAAGCTATACATAAAGATTTTACAGAAAAAGAGATAAGAGTTAGAGAAATTGAAAACAGGGGACACTCTGGAAGGAATTTTGTTTTCTATGATTTAGATGGAAATAAATTTGATGTGTGGAGTGAATTAAGTCCAACTTTCAAAGAAAAATATCTTATATCGTAATAGTATAAACTATTTTTGTTGAACTAACGGGTGCGTTGATCCAAGAAGGATTAACGCATTTTTTGTTGAACTTATTGTACTAACGCAGCAGGTTAGTTGAACAAGATACTGTTATTTTATGTATAATTAAAAATACATTTAATGGTTAACCAGAAATATAAAGGTAGGGAGAATATCTTAGTGAAAAAAACAGCAGTTTTATTATATCCTCAATTCAGCGAATATGAATTAAGTGTAGCGTTATCCGTTTTAATGCAAGGAAATAAACCAATTGTTACTGTTGGATTAACCAAACAATTGATTAAAGGTGAGTCGGGTTTATCTTGTGTAGCTGATTCATGCATTGACGAAATTAACCTTGAAGAGGTAGATAGCCTTTTATTACCGGGCTGTATGGACATTATGTCTCTAGTGGACGAAGTAAGACTTTTTGATTTCATTAAAAAAGTGACGACAAAAGAAAAAGTGATTGCAAGTATATCTAGTTCTCCATTTCTTTTAGCAAAAGCAGGTGTTTTAAAAGGAAAAAAATATACTGTTGGAATGACTGAGGAAAATATGGAGAAGGTGGGTGTATTTGAGAAAGAGAACTATTCAGATGAATTGGTAGTGCAAGATGGAAACATAATTACAGCAAGAGGTAGAGGGTTTATTAGATTTGGTGTTTATTTTGGCAAAGCGTTAAACCTTGAATTTAATGAAAGATGGTATCAAGAATAATTTAAGATTCTTATTCAACTAACGGGTGCTTGTGCGGCCGAGCCTAGGTCGTATCATATAGCGGGTGGGATTCCCGTCGAGAAAGAACTAGCCATTCACTCGTAGCGAGTCTTGGAGGGCTAATGGTAACAGTAGCCTTTAAGCGTAGACAGTTAGGTG
>NZ_JBYNRN010000043.1:0-11182 GCF_057785155.1 Paenisporosarcina sp. | reverse complement strand
TTAGTATACTCTACCTACCCACCTGTGTCGGTTATGGTACAGGCATTATTTGCTTATGACAGTGCAAGCTTTTCTTGGAAGTATGACATAGACTGCTTCGACGCCGTAGCATCTGGTATTCACGCCTCAACTCAAAACGTTTTCGCCGTTTCTCATCATCTTGAACGTTTAAACCGGTAACCAATATCCGGCCAGCTTAGCCTTCTCCGTCCCTCGTTGTCAACAAATAATGGTACAGGAATATTAACCCGTTGTCCATCGACTACGCTTTTCAGCCTCGCCTTAGGTCCTGACTTACCCTCCGCGGACGAACCTTCCGGAGGAAACCTTGGGTTTTCGGGGTATAGGATTCTCACCTATATTTTCGTTACTCAAGCCGACATTCTCACTTCTGCTTCGTCAATATCCGCTTCCGCTAATACTTCACCCTACAACAGAACGCTCCCCTACCGATATATCTTTGATATATCGCACAGTTTCGGCAAATTACTTAGTCCCGTTCATTTTCGGCGCAGGTTTACTCGATCAGTGAGCTATTACGCACTCTTTAAAGGATTGCTGCTTCTAAGCAAACCTCCTGATTGTTTATGCACTCCCACCTCCTTTATCACTTAGCAATTATTTAGGGGCCTTAACTGGTGCTCTGGGCTGTTTCCCTCTTGACAATGGAGCTTATCCCCCACAGTCTCACTGATGAACTCTACACTTAGTATTCTTAGTTTGCAACGATTTGGTACCGAATTACCAGCCCGCATACGTAACAGTGCTTTACCCCTAAGTTATAACATTCATCGCTGCGCCTAAACGCATTTCGGGGAGAACCAGCTAGCTCCGAATTCGATTGGCATTTCACCCCTAACCACAGTTCATCCGCTGATTTTTCAACATCAGTCGGTTCGGTCCTCCACTTAGTATTACCTAAGCTTCAACCTGACCATGGTTAGATCATCCGGGTTCGGGTCTATAACCAGTGACAAACGCCCTATTCAGGCTCGCTTTCACTATGGCTTCAGCATTCTCTGCCTTAACCTGCCACTAGCTATAAGTCGCCGGCTCATTCTTCAACAGGCACGCAGTCAGACGATTTAGTCGTCCTCCTACTGATTGTAAGTTTATGGTTTCATGTTCTTTTCACTCCCCTCCCGGGGTTCTTTTCACCTTTCCCTCACGGTACTGTTTCACTATCGGTCATTCAGGAATATTTAGCCTTACGAGGTGGTCCTCGCAGATTCACACGGAATTTCACGTGCTCCATGCTACTTGGGATTCAATTGGATTGTTTCAATTTTCGACTACGAGACTTTCACTCTCTTTGGTTGAGCATTCCAACTCTATTCGTCTAATTGTCACATTTAATCATTTCAAATTGTCCCACTACCCTTATTACTAAGTTTAGGCTGTTCCCAGTTCGCTCGCCGCTACTACGGGAATCGTTTTTACTTTCTTTTCCTCTAGGTACTAAGATGTTTCAATTCCCTAGGTTCGCTCTTTCTTATTTATTTATTCAATAAGAAGTATTTGAGTTTCCTCATTCGGAGACCTCCGGATAATAGCTTGTTTCCAGCTCCCCGAAGCATTTCGTTGGTAACCACGTCCTTCATCGCTTCTGAATGCCAAGGTATCCCCCATAAACTCTTCATTCCTTGAATTTAAGACTTCTAGAATCTTAATTTTCTTTCAAAACCTTATTGGTTTTTAATGTGGAGGTAAGCGGATTCGAACCGCTGACAGCCGCCGTGCAAAGACGGTGCTCTACCAACTGAGCTATACCCCCGTTGGGCCATTCTGGATTTGAACCAGAGACCTCACCCTTATCAGGGGTGCGCTCTAACCAACTGAGCTAATAGCCCGTTTCTTTTTTGTTATCGACCTAATTTTTAAAAACTTAAATTTTTAAAGGAGGTGATCCAACCGCACCTTCCAGTACGGTTACCTTGTTACGACTTCACCCCAGTCACTAATTCTACCTTAGGCGTCCTCCTCCAAAAGGTTAGAGTAACGACTTCGGGCATAACCAGCTTCCATGGTGTGACGGGCGGTGTGTACAAGGCCCGGGAACGAATTCACCGCTGTGTAGCTGACCAGCGATTACTAGCGATTCCAACTTCATGCAGGCGAGTTGCAGCCTACAATCCGAACTTAGAACGAGTTTTTAGATTAGCTAGTCTTCGCAGATTTGCATCTCATTGTCTCGCCCATTGTAGCACGTGTGTAGCCCAGGGTGTAAGGGGCATGCTGACTTGACGTCATCCCCGCCTTCCTCCGGTTTATAACCGGCAGTCTTTTTAGAGTTCGCTAAGGCAACTAAAAATGAGGGTTGCGCTCGTTGCGGGACTTAACCCAACATCTCACGACACGAGCTGACGACAGCCATGCACCACCTGTGTATACGTTCCAAACGGCACTTTCCTCTTTCAAAGAAATTCGTATCATGTCAAACCCTGGTAAGGTTCTTCGCGTTGCATCGAATTAAACCACATGCTCCACCGCTTGTGCGGGCCCCCGTCAATTCCTTTGAGTTTCACTCTTGCGAGCATACTTCCCAGGCGGGATACTTAACGCGTTAGCTTTGATACTGCGCAGGTCGATCTGTTCAACATCTAGTATCCATTGTTTACGGCTAGGACTACTGGGGTATCTAATCCCATTTGCTACCCTAGCTTTCGTCTCTCAGTGTTAGTAATAGCCCAGTAAAGTGCCTTCGCCATCGGTGTTCTTTCCAATCTCTACGCATTTCACCGCTCCACTGGAAATTCCCTTTACCCCTACTATACTCTAGTCTAATAGTTTCGACTGCGGTTTCGAGGTTGAGCCTCAAGATTTAACAGTTGACTTATTAAACCACCTACAGACGCTTTACGCCCAGTGATTCCGGATAACACTTGCATCCTCCGTCTTACCGCGGCTGCTGGCACGGAGTTAGCCGATGCTTATTCTTCAGGTAACGTCATTTTTTTCCTCCCTGAAAAAAGAGGTTTACAACCCATAGGCCGTCATCCCTCACGCGGTATTGCTCCGTCAGGCTTTCGCCCATTGCGGAAAATTCCCCACTGCTGCCTCCCGTAGGAGTCTGGACCGTGTCTCAGTTCCAGTGTGTCTGATCATCCTCTCAAACCAGATACTGATCGTCGCCTTGGTAAGCCATTACCTTACCAACAAGCTAATCAGCCGCAAGCTTCTCTCTAGGCGGAAATCCATTTCACTCGAAAGCATATGGGGTATTAGCAACCGTTTCCAGTTGTTATCCCCCTCCTAGAGGCAAATTCTTACGTGTTACTCACCCGTCCGCCACTTGAGTTAAAAACTCTCGTACGACTTGCATGTGTAAAGCATACCGCCAGCGTTCATCCTGAGCCAGGATCAAACTCTCTTAAAATTTCCGTGAATTTTTTTTTTTACTTTTGTCTAAAAGCATTTCTATCAAGTTGAATCAGAGAGTACTAAGGAAAATCAATCAGAAAGAGGGAGATTAAAAGAAATAGAATAAACTTCAAAAATTATTTTTATTTTTTATATTCTCAGATTCTCTATTTTCAAGAAATAGAGAATCTGAAACAGAAGTGGCAATTATTCATTTGGATCAGTCCATGAGCTCGAATCAGTTGATCCAAAAATTTTTAGTAAAAATTTCACTAGCAAAATAAAAGAAGCTGTATCCGAAGAATCTTTCCGGAAACGCAAAACAAGTAAAGCAATACTTATCAGAGTCCATGTTGATTTTGGACTAAGATTTAATTCCTGAGCCAATGCGAAAATTTGGTATACTAAAAGGCGACTTTTTAATTTATTCTCCAGAAGATCTGTCTGTAATTTTTTATAATCTTCAATTTCCAAGTTTGTCAATGAATTTAAAGAGTTCTCAACCGGTACATTGTGAAATGGTAAATTCTCAAAAGATCTTGGTTTTAAAAATTTTGCCTTTTTATATTTCTCCAATAATTCAATTAAACGAAGCCTAGAATTTAATTCTATAAGGTAATTGCTCAAATAACCAAGGTTTAAAGCATACGTATACTTGAAAATTGCAGAGTAGTAGTAAATTGTACTTAACGTAAGCATACTAAGCAGTATTAGCAATCTATGCTTATACGGATGGCTATGATAGAGGTTTGTTATATTTTTAAAAATCTCTTTCACCTTTTTCGAAAACCGGGAAGGAAGAGAAGGTTTTGGTTCTCCAAACCCCTTACCATCTGGTTCAAGATTGGGATTCTTCAGTAAAAATTGAACCATTAAAAAAAGGAATGTTCCATCCTGACGTGCTAAGAAAGAACTTTCGAATTGCAATTTAAAAACTGCTTCCCTTTGTCTCTGAGATTCTAACTGATAGTTTGCAAATGACGGAACTTGAAGCGCAATAGAGAAAATTTTCAAAAATCTTGAAAGATTTTCAACGTCCTGTAGAACTTTTTTTTTTAGAGTTTTCTTGTATCTAACTCTTAGGGGTAAATTTTGACTCATATGTTTTTATTTACTTTCTATTATTATTATTATTATTATCTAAAAGAATAAGAAGTAAAATAATAAATTAATGTCAAGGAAATTATTGACATTAATTATTAGTCTTAAAATCTATTCAGAATAAGATGGTTGAAACCAAATTCGTTATCAAAGGTTGAGAATCGATTAAAGGACTCTCGAATTTTGTTAGTAGTTCTTGATTGATTAAAAGATTATCAGGTAAAAATTGAATATTTAAATCTTGATAAGCTTGCTGCATATAATTTAAGATATCTGGTCGTTCCTGGTACCAAAATTGTCTGATCTCATTCGGTATGGGATACCGATACCATAAAATTGGCAGATAGTGAAAGACAAGAACATCTTTCATTTGTTGATTTATTAATAATTTGGTTTCCTCTCCTTCACTTGGTAAAAAGGGCATCGTCAAGACTAAATGATTTAGACTATCTGCAATTACTCCAAGTATTCCCAAAAATACGCTTCCGGTGATATTTACACCTAGAATTGATGGGACAATACCTTGTAAGACATCTTCGGTCCAATCTACTGCAGCTGCTAAGTAACACCAAGGAAAAGTATATGGATTAATATAAATAAACCAAGATAAGGCAATTCTAAGAATTACAATTTGAGAATAAACCATTAGACCAACAAAAATTATTTCTATTATAGTCTCTAAAACTGTTAGATCTAAACAAATATTCAACCGCACTTGAAGAAATTCTGAAAACCAGTCAGGTAGAAAATATATGTTTTTATAATTTTCAATATAAAAATTATAAAATCCCTCTTCCTTACTTTCATAAATATATCTCGGAACTGAATCCACTTTTGGAGCTGGACCAAAGATCATCTCGAACCATGTTTCGGGTCGCTGAATCGGTGGCCAAAATGTTTTATGTCGTGGAAGACTATCAATAAATTGTGATCGAGAATATATATCATTAGGAAGATCAGAAATAGTTGGCATCCCAGGGTTTTCAGGAAAACCAAAGAATCCAGCTATTTTTTTTACACAGTTGCCTACAATCTCATAAAAACCATTTCGAACAGGAATAAATTTTTCATCTAAATTCATGTTCTCCTATCTCACTATAATAAATTTTTCAATAGAAATTCGATATTGAATTACAAAATATATGATAACATATATTTTTTGAATTGTAAAGAAGAAAAATTTGCTTTTGAGCAGTAAAAATATCGGGATAGTAGGATTTGAACCTACGACACCCTGCTCCCAAAGCAGGTGCTCTACCAAGCTGAGCTATATCCCGAATCGCTGGGAAAGAGGGATTCTGTATTGCGACTATCCTTCTATTGTAGTAAATTTTTTGAAATTAGACAAGATTTCAAAAGAATTTCTTCAAAAAATTTGGTTGCAACATTGGCAAAGAAATCTAGGATCTTACTAATTGTTAATAGTGTTCAGAAGATTTATTCAAATAAGTCTCATTTTAAATAAATGAAACTTATTTGAATCTTTCCAAAAAAAATTAAGCAAATTTACCTGATGTTGAAGCAATAACAAAAGCTGCATAAGTTAAAATGTAACCCACAGCAAAGTGGACTAAACCAACTAATCTCGCTTGAACAATAGAAAGAGCTACTGGTTTATCTCTCCAACGAACTAAGTTTGCTAAAGGTGTTCGTTCATGAGCCCAAACTAATGTTTCAATTAATTCTTGCCAATATCCACGCCATGAAATTAAGAACATAAAACCTGTCGCCCAAATTAAATGTCCAAATAAGAACATCCAAGCCCATACAGATAAATTATTCATACCAAACGGATTGTAACCATTAATTAATGGAGATGAATTTAACCATAAATAATCTCTTAACCAACCCATAATATAATTTGATGATTCATCAAATTGACCAGGGTTACCACCCCAAATTGTCATGTGCTTCCAGTGCCAGTAGAATGTTACCCAACCAATTGTATTTAACATCCAGAACATAGCTAAGTAAAAAGCATCCCATGCAGAAATATCACAAGTACCGCCACGACCTGGACCATCACATGGGAAACTATAACCAAAATCTTTTTTATCTGGCATTAATTTAGAACCTCTAGCATCTAAAGCTCCTTTTACAAGGATTAAAGTAGTAGTATGTAACCCTAAAGCAATCGCATGATGAACTAAAAAGTCACCAGGACCAACTTTTAAGAATAAATCATTTTTACTATTATTAATTGCTTCTAACCAACCTGGTAACCATAGTTGATTTCCAGCAACTGTAGCTGGACTTGTCGAAGATGATAATAAAGTATTAAATTCATATACTGCTTTCCCTGAAGCTGCTTGAATATATTCAGCAAATAACGGTTCAAATAAAATTTGTTTTTCTGGTTGGCCAAATGCAACTACCGTATCATTATGAATATATAATCCTAAAGTGTGGAAACCTAAAAATAATGAAGCCCAACTTAAATGTGAAATAATTGCTTCTTTATGTTCTAACATTCTTGCTAAAACATTATTTTTATTTAATTCTGGATCATAATCACGCACAAAGAAAATGGCACCATGTGCAAATGCACCAACCATTAAAAAACCTGCAATATACTGATGATGAGTATAAAGTGCAGCTTCAGTTGTAAAATCTTTTGATAAGAATGCATATGGAGTAATAGCATACATATGTTGAGCTGTTAAAGATGTTGCAACACCTAAACATGCTAATGCTAAACCTAATTGCATATGTAAAGAATTTGTAATTGTTTCAAATAATCCAACATGCCCTGCACCTAAACGACCTCCTGGAGGACGGTGAGCATCTAAGATTTCTTTCATACTATGACCAAGACCAAAATTTGTTCGGTACATGTGACCAGCTACAATAAAAACAACCGCAATTGCTAAATGATGATGAGCCATATCACTTAACCATAATGATTGAGTTTGCGGATGGAAACCACCTAAAAATGTTAGAATAGCTGTTCCTGCACCTTCAGATGTTCCATAAATATGTGTAGCATTATCAGGATTTTCAGCATAAGCAGTCCAGTTTCCATTAAAGAAAGGAGTTAACCCTTCTGGATGTGGAGGAGTTGTTAAGAAGTTATCCCACCCTACATGAGTACCACGAGATTCTGGAATTGCTACGTGCACAAGATGTCCTGTCCAAGCTAATGAACTTACACCTAATAAGCCCGATAAATGATGATTTAATCGAGATTCGTTGTTTTTAAACCATGATAAACTTGGTCTAAATTTTGGTTGTAAATGTAACCAACCAGCAAATAATAAAGCTGATGATAAGATTAATAAACCAATAGCTCCTGCATATAGTTCTTGGTTTGTTCTTAAACCAATAGTATACCACCATTGATATACACCTGAATATGTAATATTAACTGGGTATGTATTACCTTTACTAAATGCTTTAATTGCTGATTCACCAAAATGTGGATCCCAAATTGAATGGGCAATTGGTTTTACTTTTAATGGATTACTTACCCATTTTTCAAAGTTTCCTTGCCAAGCAACATGGAATAGATTTCCTGCTGTCCATAAGAAAATAACGGCTAAATGACCAAAATGAGATGCGAAAATTTTTTGATATAAATTCTCTTCAGTCATACCATCATGTGCTTCTAAATCATGAGCAGTAGCTATACCATACCAAATTCTTCGCGTTGCTGGATCTTGTGCAAGGGCTTGGCTAAACTTTGGAAATTTAGTTGCCATAATTGTTAGATGCCTTTTTATAGAAATTTTAGTTATGAATAAAAATTAATCTTTTGATTTTGTTTAACTGATTGAAACAGCACGTGCTAAGAAAAATGCCCATGTAGTTCCAATACCACCTAATAAATAATGAGCTAAACCAACAGCACGACCTTGAGTAATACTTAAAGCACGTGGTTGAATAGCTGGAGCAAAGTTTAATTTGTTGTGTGCCCAAACAATTGATTCTATTAATTCTTGCCAGTAACCACGTCCACTGAATAAGAACATTAAGCTAAATGCCCAAATAAAATGCGCACCTAAGAAAATTAAACCATATGCTGATGCTGCTGATCCGTAAGATTGAATTACTTGTGAAGCTTGTGACCATAAGAAATCACGTAACCAACCATTAATTGTAATAGCACCTTTTGCAAAGTTACCACCAGTAATATGTGAAATACTACCATCTGGTGTAATAGTTCCCCAAACATCTGATTGCATTTTCCAACTAAAATGGAAAATTACAACTGAAATTGAATTATACATCCAGAATAAACCTAAAAATACGTGATCCCAACTTGAACTTTGACACGTACCACCACGACCTGGGCCGTCGCAAGGGAATCGGAAACCTAAATTTGCTTTATCTGGAATTAATTTTGAACTTCGCGCGTATAAAACACCTTTTAGTAATATTAATACTGTTACATGAATAGTAAAAGCATGAATATGATGAACCATAAAATCTGCAGTTCCTAATTGAATAGGCATCATAGCGATTTTTCCACCAACTTCAACAACTTCTCCACCAAATGCATAACTAGTTGTTGCTAAAGCATTAGGCGCAGTTGTACCTGGTGCTAATAAATGGATGTTTTGAATCCATTGAGCAAAAATTGGTTGTAATTGAATTGCTTTATCTGAGAACATATCTTGTGGACGACCTAGTGCTCGCATTGTATCATTATGAATATAGAATCCAAATGCATGGCATCCTAAGAAAATACAAACCCAATTTAAATGTGAAATAATTGCATCACGATGTCTTAATACTCGATCTAATAAGTTGTTATAATTATTTGCTGGTGTATAATCACGAACCATAAAGATTGCACCGTGTGCTGCACCACCAACTACACAGAATCCACCAATCCACATATGATGAGTAAATAACGAAAGTTGAGTAGCATAATCAGTTGCAATGTACGGATATGGTGGCATTGCATACATGTGATGAGCAACAATAATACTTAACGAACCCATTAAAGCTAAATTAATAGCTAATTGAGCATGCCAAGATGTTGTTAAAATTTCATATAAGCCTTTATGACCTTCACCAGTAAAAGGACCTTTATGAGCTTCTAAGATTTCTTTCATGCTATGACCAATACCCCAATTTGTGCGATACATATGGCCAGCAATAATAAATAAAACAGCTAATGCTAAATGATGATGAGCTGTATCACTTAACCATAAACCACCTGTAACAGGATTTAAACCACCTTTAAAAGTTAAGAAATCTGAATATTCACCCCATTGACCACTAAAGAATGGTGCTAAACCTTTTGAAAAACTTGGGTATAATTGACTCATTAATTCACGATTAATGATAAATTCATAAGGTAATGGTATTTCTTGTGGTGATACACCTGCATCTAGTAACTTATTAATAGGTAATGCTACATGAATTTGGTGACCTGACCAAGCTAAACAACCTAATCCTAGTAAACCTGCTAAATGATGATTCATCATAGATTCAGCATTTTGGAACCATTCTAGTTTTGGTGCTGCCTTATGATAGTGGAACCAACCAGCAAATAGCATAATAGCTGACATTGCTAAACCACCAATAGCAGTCCAGTATAATTCAACTTCACTAGTAATTCCTTCTGCTCGCCACATTTGGAACCAACCAGAAGTAGTTTGTACACCTGAGAAGTTTCCACCAACATCACCATTTAAAATTTCTTGACCTACAATTGGCCAAACAACTTGAGAACTTTGCTTGATATTTACTGGATCTGTTAACCATGCTGAATAGTTAGAAAAGTATGCACCATGGAAATGCATTCCACTGATCCATAGGAAGATTACTGCTAATTGTCCAAAGTGTGCACTAAAAATTTTACGAGATACTTCTTCTAAAGAACTCGTTTGACTATCAAAATCATGAGCATCGGCGTGTAAGTTCCAAATCCACGTAGTTGTTTTTGGACCTTTCGCTAACGTTCTAGAAAAATGACCTGGTTGTGCCCATTTTGCGAAACTAGTTTCGACTGCGTCTTTTTCAACAAAAATTTGCACGTTTTTTGCACGACGGTCGGTTGAGCTTATTGCCATCAATTTTCTCCTTGTTGGGAGACGAAAATTTAAGAAACTCTCATAAAAAATAAAGAATAGATAAGAAATAACTTTCTGTTCATTATGAGTTTTCAAGTCTTAATTATACATTTTTTTAATAAATTTTAATTAATTTTTTAACTAATAAAAAAATAGAAAAGAATAAATCATTGATTTTTAAAATATTTAAAGGATTTAGTACTACTAAATCCTTTAAATATTTTAAAAATAAACTCCTAATAGATCCGGGAAGAAACGATTAATTTCAATAATAAAACCAGCAGTAAAACTTAACCATATAGTAAGTAAAACTGGTGCTGTTGATAAATATTTTTGAAAATTTTCCATAAAGATTTAATTTAATAATATATAAATAAATTTTAAATTTAACGAGGTGAGACTGTTATCTCATCTTTAGGAGCAACTAAATCTCCACTAATTAATTCTTGCCATGCTGAAATTGGCCAAATAAAACCTGTTGACATGATTTTTAAGGCTAAAGGAACATTGATAATAATTTCACTTTCAGCTGGATTTTTAGTTGTACTTACTGCCCGAAGATATTTCCGACCAACCCAACCAATCCAACCAGAAATATAGATAAATCCAAATCCTGGAATTATAAATTCTGCAGCATGACTCCAACGTCCATCAGCAATTAAATGAGGTAATCCATCAGTTCCACAAAGTAAATCAGATCG
>NZ_JBYNRN010000042.1:0-18005 GCF_057785155.1 Paenisporosarcina sp. | reverse complement strand
GGACCGACTTGAAATACAAAATATCCACGGTACAAAACATAAACACCTGATGTCCTAAAATGTTTCGTGATATTCACATACTTCACCGTCCTCTGGTTTAACCATATACCTATTTTTAATATATGTTTTCAACTAACCTGCCCCGTTAGTTCAATAAGAAAAAGGCTTTACTCCTTCTTGAAGTAAAGCACCCGTTAGTATAAGTGAAAACCTTCACAATGTTTTTAATTACATATAACCTATAAGTTGAATTTAATGTCATTACTAGGATAAACATCGGCAAACCAACGTAACAGACCGTTGTGGTGATTAATAATTTGTTGGGCAGTTAATTCCTCCGAAGCCCACGTACTATGTGTATCGGAAACTAAAGTTACCTTATATCCCATACTAAAAGCTCTTCTACAAGTTGTATCAACACAAGCTTCTGTTTGAATTCCTGTAATAATAAGATGTTCAATACCTTGTTTTTTCAATTCCTCATCTAAAGAGGTATTAAAAAATGAATCTGGAGTTGTTTTTTGAATGATAATATCTTCTTCTTGTGGGGTTATAGCAGAATGAATGTTCCATCCCAATCCACCATCCTCCAATGGATGCCCAGCTGAGCCATTGTGCTGTACATAAAAAATCGGTGTATTAGTTAATCGTGCTTGGCTTAATAAATCTTTTAATATCTGTAGCAATTTGTCCCCCATGTAGACAACATTATCTTCTTGGAACATTCCGTTTTGAACATCAATAATTAACAGTGCTTTCTTTGTCATAATTCTCTCCTTTCAATGAAACTTACGTTCGTTAGTGTTCTAATTAGAACTTAATATAAACCTCTTATTGAACTAACCAGCTAATAGGATGTCAATATTTTTCTCTAAAATTCTAATTAACCCTATGTTATACTATTTTGTGCATGACAAATAGCCCTCCAAAAACCTTTTGGAAGGTTTTCTCTTTATTACTTTTAACCGTTAATTATTCTATATCCAGGAAAGTTTCTTTGCTATTTAACAAAGCATAAATCCAATGAAGTAGTTTGTTAATACAGGCTACAATCGCTACTTTGGAAGGCTTTCCTTCTGATTTTTTCTTGTCATAGAATTCTTTAAGCTTTTTGTTCCTTGAAGTTCTTATTCCGCATAATACCGCTAGATACAGGGCATGGCGCAATCTGCTTGAACCTCTTTTGGTAATACGATTGGTTGTTGCAGTGAACTTTCCTGATGAGTAAACTCTGGGATCTACTCCTGCAAAGGCAACCAGTTTTTTCGGATGACTAAACCGTTCGATTTCACCAATTTCGGAGATAATCGTTGCAGCGATTTTTTCTCCTATTCCAGGAATCGATTGGACAATCTCGTAGTCTTCTAGTTCATTTGCCAAGGTCACAATACGTTTCTCTAAAATTGAAAGATGTCCTTGGTACTGAAAAAGCATCTCAATATACATTTGAAGATTGATTAAGTGACTTTGATACACGACTTTTTGAAATGGATTTCGCGTTGCGGAATCCATTATTTTTTTCGCCTTTTCTCTTGCCCACTGGTCAGAACGACTTGGACAGAACTCTGCAACACGCAAGGCTAGTTTACTTTCCCCAGCTGATAATACGGCTTCTGAAGTCGGAAACTCCTCTAACATCAATAAAGAAACCTTTGAATATAGATCACCAAAAACCTTACGGTATTCAGGAAACACTTGATCTAAAATAGTATGAAACTGAAGTTTAGCTTCCACATACATATTCGTAACAATCTCCTGTTGTCTTGAAAGATTTCGAAGGTCTAAAAGCTTAAGTCCTCTGTTTTTATGAGGTTCAAAATCTTCTTTGTAATAAAGCACACACAACTGGTACGCATCAATTGCGTCCGTTTTCACCTGTCTTAAACTGGACTTCTTAGCCTGATAAGAAATAATAGGGTTAAGCAAGATATATAAAACCTTGTGCTCATCCAAGTATTGAATAACAGGGGAATGGTAATGGCCTGTAGATTCTAGAATGACCATAGGCATTTGCCCTGTCATCTCTTCAATCTCTTTTAAAAACCCAATAAAGCGATGTAATTCCTCTCTGGTATGCTTAATCGAAAAGCTCTTTCCAAACGGTTTTGATTTATCTAAGAATGCCTGAACTTGGCTTTCTCCTTTTGCCACATCCAGACCAACTACTGGACTCATTGGTATTCCTCCTCTGATTTTTACTAACCAGTACCCCTAATCCTTCTTGTAGTGTCATAGCTTCGCTTGTTATACGAGATCTACGTCCCAACCAGCCTCAAACATGTTTCTACAAGTAGGGGGTGGACAGTTTAGTTGACGGGATCGTTGTCCCACGCACCCGTACGTCCTACCCTGGCTACTGATATATTAAATCCTATTAAAAAAAGGTCAACCAGTAAAAACTGGTTAACCTTATAATACGAAGCACCCGTTAGTTCAATAAACGATTTATTTCTTATGAACTTTTACATAAACACTTCCAAATATTTTATCTCCAATATAAGCATCTAACTTCCACATTCCACTCTTAGGGAGCGTCATATTTGTTGGCGAGTGCTGATTTGCACCATTATTAGGGCTAAGAATAGACATTTCTTTTTTTGGTACAACTATTATTTCCTCATTACTGTTTTCGTGAGTTCCTAAAACCTTAAAATCACCAATTAACTCATCTTCATTTCCCCAAAAATGCCACATATACTTTTGTGTTTTATTTGGATAAAATCTTAGACCTTCGATATCCTCATAGAGAAATCCTAGACGACCTTCTTCTCCAATCATAGGAACACCATCAGATTCAAATAGAGAACTTTCATTCCAATTGTGTTGAATAACTTCTTCTTTTATCTGCTCTTCGTCATTACAGCCTGCAATTACTAACGACAAAATTACTGTGCAGATTAAAATTAATCTATTTTTGAACATAAACATACCCCTCCATCTTTTTATGTTTATTCCTTATACCTCCAAAGAATTTGTATATATAACACTTATTCAACCATATTGAACGATAATCCTTTAATTGTTCTTCAACTAACCTGCCCCGTTAGTTTAAGTGAAAGCCTTCACATACTTTAATTTCATATTAACATAAATATCCAAATTTCCTCTTAGATTATGTAGGTATGGAAAGTTAAATATAAATGGGAGATGTAACAAAACTCGTCCTTTTCTGAACACGGCACAAATGGTAAAAAAACCATCATATTAGTTTAATAATATTCAACAAAACTCTGCCCATTAATCTATGTTCATTAACCAAGTCTACCTAGTCTTATGTTACAATGAATATAGGATTATAATGGAAATGAGGAATGACTGTGTTAATTGGTTATGCTCGAGTGTCAACTGGTTTACAAAATTTGGATTTGCAAATAGATGCGCTTACCCAATATGGATGTGTGAAAATTTTTCACGATAAGATGAGTGGGTCAAAAAAACAGCGCCCTGGACTAGCAGAAGCGCTGAAATATGCTCGTCAAGGAGATACCATCGTGGTATGGCGATTAGATCGTCTGGGTCGAAACATGCAAGACTTGATTGACCTTGTCAACAACTTGAATGATCAAAGCATTGGTTTTCACAGTCTTCAAGAGAATCTCACTATGGATCGTGGCAATGCCACCGGACAGCTAATGTTCCATCTATTTGCGGCATTTGCTGAGTTTGAACGTAATCTTATTCAAGAGCGTTCAGCTGCAGGGCGAGTGGCAGCTAAAGCACGAGGCCGTCTTGGCGGACGTCCAGAGAAATACGGAGTGAAAGATATTGAAATGATGAAAGCACTTATTGACGGGGGCACACCAATTAAAGATGTGGCACAAAGATGGGGCGTTTCTAGAACTACTATCTATCGTTATTTGGAACGTAAATAATTGAAATTACATATAAGTCAAGCGAATATTGTTTCTGTTGGACACAACTCAATCTAAGGCACCATAGGAAATTTTCACTACATGATTAGATTTACAGATTTTTTCTTGAATAACAGAAGATGAGGAGAGCGATTCCATAAAGATAGCGTGAAGGAATTCATTTAGCTGGTATAGTATTTGGTCGGCCAAGGTTAAGTTTACAGAAGAGTCAAAAGATGTATATAACAGATAGAAATTATTTAAAAAGTTCTGTAGGAAACTGGAAAAAGAAATAAACTCGACAGAGGTATGTAAAATGAGTTTCTTCTATAAATAGAAGAAACTCATTTTACATATCAGAATGCCAAACGATTGAGAAATCCTTTCATAAACAATTTTAAAGATGGTTCCCTTTTTGATTGAAAACCATCCTTTTTAATTCCTTATAAATTATTAGTTGGTTGGTATTCATAGATTTAACTTTATTCTAAATGCTTTTTTGAATAATATGTTTAAACTCCAATACTTGATTCCTTAAAGATATGTTCGTTTTCATATTCAAGGTTATTTAATGCCATATAATACAAGAGAGAAGCACTCGTGTATGCTGCGTATCTTTGGACATTGTCATTTTTTTGATTGTCTGCAAAATCACAAACTGATTTGAGTGCAAATGCTATTGGCTTTGGTTTAGGACTTTGTGTCGCTGAAAAAAGTACTCCGTAGGATTCCATTTCAACTCCAATTAATTTTCTGTTATGTTTTATTATAGAATCAATAACTTCTTGATGTGCTAAAACTGCAGCACCTGAAGCCACAGGGCCCACATGCAACTTTAAACTTGTTTCTGGCGAATCAGCTGGCCACTTTGACTTAATATCATTAAGAAGTATTGAATTATTACCTAATGATATTAAGGTAGACCTAATATCTGCTTCTAGCCTAACGGGGTTAGGATCTGGGTAGAATACTTTCTCATTATTTTCTTCTTTTATTTTTCCACTTCCGTAATCCCAGGATGGATCTGCAGCTAATATGTCTCCTAAATTTACTTCTCCTCTAATTCCTGCTGTAATTCCAGTCATCACTAAATAGTTTGGTTTAAAATTATATATCATTTTCATTGTCAAGGCCGATGATGCTGTCATTCCCATTTGAGAGGCAGCGGCAGCAACAACTCTTATCTGTTTATCATCATTTTCAAATACACCTGAATAGTACAAAGTGTTATCTCCAGGAATCTTAAATTCTTCCCATTTTCCATCAAGTTTTTTTATACTATCTAATTCTACTTTATCAAGAGCACACACTATTGCTAATTCATAATCATACTTCATTGGAACTGAGTCTCCCTTCGACTTTGTTGAGATGATGTGCTGGATAGCATTGCGAATTTGTGATGCCCATTCATCGGTGTATTCACTGTATTTCACCAGTGAATACAAATGTTTTTGAAATTCTTCATTTGCGCTTGAAAAGGTCTCTTCATATGCAGTTATACCAATAATATGATTGGGAACTTTATACCTTTTAGATAATTTCATTTCAAAAAGGAAATCTATACCACCGTTTAGTCTTGCTTCTTGATCAATTCGAATTGGAATTTGAATATCAAGTAAAAGCAAATCATATTGAATATCTCTTATTTTTCTTTTTGCATTAATAATATCAGTAACAATTTCAATATTATTAGGATCAATTACTTTTGATATTTCAAGAGATATTTTTTGTATTTTTTTTGGATTATCATCAAGAATAAGAATTTTTATCATTTTAGTTCCCGATACTTTTCTGTTTAAGTAAAATTGAAAACTCATCTTTCCAACCTTTTATAGCTGGATTATAGTATACAGTTCCAAGATAAATCCCCACGAATTTTTCAAGAAGTTCTTGTTTTAACTCAGGAAGTGTTATTGAGCTACTTAATTCACCAAAACGTTCGAATTGAGTCACAATAATAACAGGAATAGTGATACCACGTCTCTTCATCTGCCTTAAAATTTCTCTACCCGCAAAAGGCTTAGGTCTTCCCCCACCATCTGAGTCTGTTATATCAAACGTAGGCATGCTCATATCTAAAACTACTAAATCATAACTTCCTTTTACAATTTCTTTAAGTCCACTTTGATAAGAAAACGTTTTGTTAATTTCACTAGATTTTATGGATTCTTTAATAAATTCAATAATGTGTTTTATTTTATTTTGATCGTCCTCTATTATTAGAATCCTCATTCAATAATCTCCTTAGCGTCTATTTCTATACTAATCAAAAAGCCTTTATCTTTTATATATTCAAAGTTAATATTATGTTCGCATTTAAGGTCAATTTGAATAATTTTTTTTATTTTTGAAAATCCAGTACCTCCTTCTTTACTTACCATCTCTAATGCATTTGCTTCTTTTAGTTTTGATCTATATTTTTGTAATTTTGCATTTCCTTCAGTGATATCAAATTGTGTATTCATTTCGTTAATACACGTTAAAATTAACTTTTCATCTTCTCTTTTGAAAGTTATTTCGACTTCTGGAGCATTTTCCATGTTGCTATGTTTAATTATATTATCAAAAATAATGAATGCTATATCTACAAAACTTTTTAGAGTCTTTCCATTTAAAGTAACATTTTCTAAAAATTTATTTTCTACTTTTATTGTTTTATTAGTATAAATGTTCTTTATCATTTCAAATCCTATTTCAATAGGTAAATTTAATTGATAGTTTGATCTCTCTGCTATTTTGCTACGAGTAAACCAATTCGATATTTTATCAAGCTCATACTGTATCGTTGTTTTAGTTCTTGCAATATCAGAATTAATATCGGTAACGTCAACAACAGGTTTTAAAGTGTTTATGTTTTGTTGTAATAACTCGAAGGTATTATTGAATTTATCTTTTAATTCGCTAGAAATATGGCTTCTAATTCTTTCTAAACTTGAATCTGTTTTCTTCCAAAGTAAATCAAATACAGTCTCAACAAATTCTTCATAAGTGGTATTTTCTGAAACAATATCCTCCACGTACTTTATATCTTCAAATGTGATAATAAAGTTAAACATCCGTTCAGGGTTTTTATTCTCAGTTTTAATTTGTATCCAAGAATTTTTTAGCATATCGATAAGTTCATCAATATTCATAGAAAATTCCTCTAAATAATTATTTATCTTTTCTGAATTTTCTTGATTAGTATAGTTAAACTTCTGCTTCCAAAAATGATTAGTATAATATCTTTCATTTTCACTATCATATTGAGTTATTAGATTTTCAGCCTCGATTGGACCTCTTAATTGTCCTGACAATGTCCCATGTCTTATACCAACACTTAAATAGACATCTAAACCATACTCATTACTTGACACAAAACTATCTCTCAATTCAATTACCATAGATGTTAAAAGATTTGTTTTTTCATTTCTAGGCATCTTAATTTGTAAAAGGACTCGGTCTCCTTCGGGTGAATTAATATAGATAAATTCAGGTACCTCATCTTTAAACTTTTGTTGTAAAAACGATTTGTAACGAATAAAACCTTCTTTTAAACTTTTTTCATGTGTAGCTTTTATACCTTCTACATCAACATAAATCTTACTTTTTTCAATTTCCTGCAACCCTTTTCTTATCATTTGCCTTTGGGTAATATTTTTAATTTCTTCTAAATAATATTTCTCATTATTAGAATCGATTTCTCTTAATAATTGGCATACTAAAATTCTTTCTGTTTCAATTTCCTCAGTGTTTTCAAATTCAATAGAATTATCCATTACTGTAGGAACACAAACATTTCTTAAATAATAGATTAGTTCAGACTCTATAAAATTATTTTTAATTAATTTTAAGTCTGAAGGCTTTAACAAATTTTGAGAATATAAAAATTCCTCATATGCATCAGCTTTTAAAGAATCTCTATCTGAACTTATATTCTTAGAATATACATCATAAATAATCGGAATTGATAAATTTTTAAATATAGAATTATCTGTATTGTTTTCTATTTCATCAAGTATATTAACAATTGGTAATTTCATAAAAATATTTTCATTTAATAACATAAACTCTGCAATTATATTTATACAATCCATAAGTTTTCCATTTTTTATATGACAAGTAACTAAACCTAAAATTCCATCTAAGCGATCCAAAAAATGTTCGGATTTAACAATTTCATTGAATAAAAGTGATGCTGCGTCAAAGTCATCTAAAGAGAATAATATTTTTGCCTTGAATTTTTTAAATTGTTCAGATGGTAAGTGCAACAAAGTAAGTTTAATTAAATCTTTTTCATGAATTGCTTCGTAAAGTTGTAACGATTTATTTAAAGAATCATTTTCATTTTCAGTATTGAATAAAGTTGGTATTTCCCTATTGTATAAATTAAAAATAGGATTAAAATTATTGGAAAGTAATTCACCTATGTGTACAAAATCATTGTTATAAGCTGTATTAAAATCATAATGAACACTTATTATTAGTCCACGTAATTTCCATGCCCAATCTTGACTAGCATATAAATATGTTATTTTGAGTAGTTTTGTATAACTCTCGCTAGATTTAGAGTTATGTATGTATAGATTTTCTAATAGGAATATTATCTGCCCTAAAAGACATGTTTTTCCAATAAATATACTATCTTGTTTTTCCCTAATTAAAGATGATACATAAATATGGTATATTTCAACATTATCCGGATAAGAATTTAATAATTCTTCGCATATATTTATCGTTTCCTGATATTCACCAGAGATGAAATAATTCATTGCATTTGTTTTTAAATCCTCAAAATAATTTGTTTTTTGAATCACATTTAAAATGGATTTTAAAACTGGATCTTCGATATGTAACAATAATTTCTTTAAACTATTAAAATTAAAAGATTCTGATTTTACTGTTTGATATTCACAGATTTTAATAAAAGTATGATAGCGATCAATTAATGAAAATAAATTTTCATAAATTAAAATCTTATCAAAATCATACTTTTTAATTGTACTAAGATTAAGTTTGAATTCAATATAATTATAAAGAGAGAATTCTTCGCTTTCATTGGAATTCTCTTTAATTTCTTCATTTAATTCATCAATTCTGGAATCATATTTGCTAGGTGAGATATTCTTTTCAGCCCTTATACTATGATAACTCACAAGGAATTTAACTAGAGATCTAACTACACTATTGTCACGTATAATATCATTTACAAATGTTTTTTGTTTTTTTAATCCATCTTTTTCTTCCATAAGTGAAATTCTGTTTTCTAGTAACCAAATTGAGAAACCAAATTTATTTTCGATTAAATCTAAAATCCCCCAAGCAGAATCTAGATCTCCATGCAAAATATTAGTATTAAATTTACGTTTTAGAATTAAAAAATCATTTATTTTTTGGCTATGACGAGAAATAGTGAGTGCGGTCCAATATAATTCTTTTTCTAAACTTCCTGATGAACTAAGTAACCTTGAATTACCTAAATTTTCTATTTTATCAGGAAATAAATTTCCAGTTAGGGTATTCTTAAAATATGTCACTTTAAAAATTTCATCATAGAAAGTTGAGAGTTCCTCAATTGATATATGATTCTTATAGTAAGAGATTCCCCCCCCTAAGGTTGTGTACTTTTTCAATTCTTGAATATATTTTGTTCTTTGTTTCAATTTTTTGGACATATAGTATCCTCACTTCAATTTAATATAGTCACAATTTCTATAATTTTGTATGTATATAAATAATAACATTTAATACCAAATTTTTCTTAATCAATTCTACCTTCTCCTCAACGATTTATTGGAACGTAAGTGATTTGAAACATAAGAAGAATTTAGAAGCTTTTATTGCGTAACATGTTTATAGGTTCTTTCTTGGGTGGAAGAAGAAGGAACGAAGACGAATTCGAAAAAAGACAACGTGAAGCACCTTAAATAAGGCTAAGAGTAGATTAGATGTCTATCTTCACATCTATGTAATTATAGAGAATAAATCAAATAGTTTTTTACTTTCTTTTGTCTTCAAAATACTGAAAGACTAAATCATAAGATTCAATAAGTGTGATTAATTTATTACCATTTTTCAATTAACTTAATTTTCTCATCTATTTTTCGGATATTATATTCATTAATATATATTTGTTCTCTGATTTCTTCTTCATTTTTATAAAAATGTTTTGTAGCAAAATAAAATGAAAATCCAAATACTAAAATAAATATGATACATATCAATATGAGCACTATTTCAGAAATAACGACTTCGATTAACGTCTGATATTCAGAAACGTCTTTGGCCCACTCAAACAATAAAGGTAAAATTTGAGTAGTGATAATATTTGCTAATATTACAACCACCAATCCTAATACTATTCCTCGAAAGCCGTAATAATTAGTTTCCTTTTGAGTTGCTTCTAAGTGAATTTTTATTTCTTTTAAAGTATTGATTTCGGAATCATTTTCTTTAGAGAAAATATCTAGTAAAACCTCTAATTCTTTCTTCGCTCTTAATCTAAGAGTCTCCGAATTACTGTGCTTATTTGTGATTTTTTTAATAAATTCTTTATTTTTATTTCTTTGTTTTCTCTTTTTTCTCTTTCTGAATTTATCAATAATTTTCAATAAATTCATGTTATCTTCCCTCATATTATTCCATCTCCTCATTTTGATTTCGAATTTGTAATGATAAGGTTTCATACTTAAATGAAGAAAGGACACCAAACAGCGTATTGCTGTAAGATATCCTTCTATTGTCTTGTGAAATTTTATTCTATTTACTTTCATCAAGATAATCCAAATGCTGTGTAATGGTGTGTCGGTTATTACACAGTTCCCTATCCCATAGGCTACGCGAAGCATATTGCTTCGCTAATTTTACACCAACCATGAAATACAAAAAAAATGCTGATATTTTGAAATCCTTATTCAACTAATTTGCCCATTTAGTTGAATAAGATCAATAACTATTCATGAGAAAATGTATATAAAATCTATATTTTATTAATTATTCCCTATTAGTGAACCTGAAGTATAACTCAAATAAATGTGCAACTCTTTCGCTGTCATTACCAAACTTTTTATTATATGCTTTCTCCACTACTCTATCTAATTGTTGGTGAGCCTTTAATAAATCTGTGGGCATAGTCAACATGTGATATAGATCTGCTAATGTGCTATCCAAATAATTTTTTCTTATTTCGAGCACCTTTTCTGCACTATCTTCAATTGCTCGTTTTTGTTTTTCAGTTGGTTGTGGAAAAATAAAATTATTGTAAACTATTGTATTTGAATAATTATAGTCACTTTTCAATCTACCAGCTACCGTCTTTACCCATACCATGTGCATATTTGATGTAAGGATTCCAAATAGATACAAACTAGTATTACTCAAAAAGAATACTCTATCACTAGCAATTGTTGGTGGAATTTCATAAGCTAACGGAATATATTTTCTATTCTCTGAACTTACTCTTGGTATGATGAGAAAAGGCTCTGTTGGAATTCTAGTCTCTGTAAATACTAGAGGTGTATCAGCAGCTTTCTTTGTTGCAAGTTTTTTACTACTTAATCGTACTTTTCTAACTTCTTCAACCAATTTTAAAGCATGTGGCATTTTTTTCAATTGATTATGTGGACAGTCAGGAAGATATAGACAAAATCTTTTCTTATTGTTAATTAACTCAACAGAACCAATCCAGGGCCGAAAATATTCTTTTGAAAGAGGTTCTTTTTTTATGAAATCCACCATCTCATTTTCATCAAATAGATAGTGTCCTCCGTCTGTCGCTTGACTTCCTTTTACCATAGGTTTTACATCAGATAAAGGCTTACTCCTTCTTTTTATAAAAACAATAGGCCCATCAACTAAATACTGACTAATATTTTTCACCTTTTTTACTATTGGTTCACCTTTTATATCCGGATATTCATATAGAGTTTTAGTTGTAGCTTCTATATGACTAAATCCTACTATTACACAATAAACAGCTGCTATACCACGTGCTTCATTTGACCATTTAAATGTTTGATGTGCAAAAAATATATCTATTTTTCCTACTTCAAAAAGATACTTCCATAAAGAAATTGCCTGCTCACCTTGTGATATAGAATTTGTAGCAACTAACCCTACTTTAATTGATGTATTTTGTATATAATCTGCCGCTTTAATAAACCAACAAGAAACGAAATCAAGCTGGCCAACTTTCCCCATTTTTTTCGTTATACTCCTTAAATCTTTTTTTTGTTCCTCAGTCATCAACCAAGATCCCGCAAAAGGTGGATTACCCAAAATAAAATTAAGATCAGAGTTGGGTATAACGTCTTGCCATTCTATTTGCAATGCATTTTTATGAATAATATTTGCTTTCTTTTTTAATGGTAAACGTATAAAATATTCTCCGAATTCTTGACTTACAAGCATGTTCATTTGATGATCGATTAACCAAAGTGCAACCTGAGCTATTTGAGCTGAAAATTCGTCAATCTCAATCCCGTAAAATTGGTCAACATCTAATTTAACTAATAATTCTATGTTAAGAGTCATTTGTCCCCTTGTTAATTCTCTAAGGATATCTACTTCAAGAAGACGTAACTCTCGATAAGTAATAATTAAAAAGTTTCCACAACCACAAGCTGGATCCAAAAATTTCAAACTAGCTAATTTATCATGTAATTTCTCAAGTTTTCGTTTATTACTCTTAACAGTCTCAAACTCTGTATATAATTCATCTAAAAATAATGATTTTATAACCTTCATTATGTTCTGTTCAGAAGTGTAATGTGCACCTAACTCACGTCGTGCTTCCGGGTCCATTACACTTTGAAACATTGATCCAAAGATTGCAGGAGAAATTTTCCCCCAATCTAAAATACAACACTCTAAGAATAATTCCCTCATTTCAGTATCAAAAGAAGCCGATGACAATCTTTCTTCAAATAATTTACCATTAACATAAGGAAAAGCCATTAATGACTCAGAGAGGTTTTTTAATCTTTTATTATTTGGCTTATTTAGTGTATCAAAAATCATTTCAAAGTAAGCACCTAAATCAGAACCATCTTTTTTTGTGTGTTGTTCAACATAATCCCTAAATATGTTTTTCTCAAAAATACTCGTATCATCAGCAAATAAACAAAATAATAGGCGGACAAGATACACTTCTAGCTCATGACCTACATAACCAACTTCTTTCAATTTGTCATGTAATTTAGCCATTTTTTCAGCTGCTTTAATATTGACTGGGTCTTGTTCTTTGTATTCTTGTTTTTGATAACCAGCAATAAATCCGAAAAGTTCAATATTCTCATGGAGCTGGCTAATATTAAACGTTCTTTTTGCTTCTGTTTCCAAATCATATAAAGTAAATCTTTCAAAGTCTGACACTAATATGTATTTAGGGAGTTCTGATTCTTTTAGGCCAGGAAAATAATCCGTTGCTTGTTTATAGGCTCTTTCAAGATCTTTTCCCTTTGACTTGTGTTCAACTAATAAAACACCTTTCCATAATAAATCGATAAACCCTGTTCCATTTAACGTTTTAACTCTTTCTTCAAAAGTTGCCACACGCCTTCTATGAATACCAAAGATATTAAAGAATTCATTCCAAAATGTCTTGGCTTCCGCATTTTCACTTGTCTCATCTTTCCAATCCATTGAAAAACGAAATGCTCTGTCTCTTATTTCATTCCAACTAAGCGTTGCCACAATATATTCCTCCGTCTAACATCGATTAACGATGATATCAATTATAATAGTTTGGAACACTTTTATTTTAGTTTACTATATTAAAGGTTTTTTATGTAAAATCGACAAAATTAAGGATTTATACTACAACTAATTTAAGAGGTCATAAGCTTGGACGATAAAGAGCTTTTAGATGAAAAACCAAGAGTCTTGAAGGAATCCTATGTAGACCGAATTAATTGAACAACAAGAAGTGTATACACATATGGAAAGTTTATCGCTCTTTTGAAGAGCTGAAGCACGCAGTGAATAAGTATATTTATTACTATAACAATGAACGGATAAAAGCAAAATTGACTGCTGGTATGAGCCCGGTTGAATACCGTCTCCATACAAGCCAACTAGCTGCTTAAATATTTCGGTCTAACTATTCGGGTTCAGTACACAATTCTAGGCTTTTACTGATCCATATATTGAATTAACTTCTTAATTCCATCTTTACTAATCCAAGCCTCACCAATTTTAACAACCTCGGTTGAAACCTTACCGGTTATAGCACATACATAGATCTGACAATGTGCCTCAATAATTATTTATGTATCATTAGAAGTCCGCAACTACCCCACAGGTTTTGTAAATCTAGAAGCCGAAAATGGACATTAAGAATAGTTATGACAATCTCCTATTGTCTTAATCTATTTAACGTTTAAGACTTTACTTCCAAAATGCGGCATTTTGCGATAGAGTATTAAAATACAAAATAAACCATTTGGAGTGGATAAGATGTTTATACATAAAATTGATGAGGACTTATCTTTAAAGCTAATTGAATTAAGAGATGGAGAGAAAATATTTGAATTAACAAATAATTCAAGGGCTTATTTAAGGGAATGGCTCCCTTGGCTTGATACTACAGTAAACCTTGAAGATACAATAAAGTTCATCAAAATGGCCTTAAAAGGTTTCGCTGAAAATAAGAGCTTAAATGCAGTTATATTATTTAAGGGAGAAATCGTTGGAATTGCAGGTTACAACAATATAAATTGGGCAAATAAAACTGCATACATAGGTTATTGGCTTGGAGGAGAATTCCAAGGAAATGGAATTATGACCAAAGTAGCTAAAGGATTGACCAATTATGCTTTTAAAGAGTTAAATCTAAATAAAGTTGAGATTAGGGCTGCACTTGAGAATAAGAAGAGCAGGGGCATACCCGAAAGATTGAACTTTGTAAATGAAGGATGTATTAGACAAGCTGAATGGCTATATGACCATTACGTTGATCACGTTGTTTATGGAATATTGGCAGAAGAATGGATTGAAGAATAGATAAAAGTTCTTATTAAGCTAACGGGCAAATTCTTACTACGGGGGACACAAGGAGATAATTATGACTAGAGAATTATGTTTATATAAAGAATTTCTGAATGTTTCTAGAATGTTAAATCAACAGTTAGACATTGTACCTGTCCTATATGGTTCATTGGGACTTGAAATAATAACAAAAGTGGATTTTTCTCCCCAAGATATTGATATTCTTGTTCCCTTAAGTTTCTTGGAAGAGAGATGGCAATTACTCCAACATACTATGGAGCAGTTAGACTATACAATGATTGATTTAAATGAACATGAATTTATAAAAAAAGATATTAAAATCGGGTTTTCTTTTACCGAGGGTTTATTAGAATTTGCGAATGTAGACTATACAAGTTTAAAAGTATTTGAAGATAATCACGCAAAATACCATTTACTAACTGTCGCGGATTACCTTAAAGTCTATAATAAGTCGTTATTAGACGGGTATAGAAAAACAAAAAACAATAGTAAAGACTTAGATAAATTACTGATTTTGAATAAACTTGTTCAAGATTAAACAACTAATTAATTAGCATTGATTTTTATTTATTGTTCATTGACCGGCTGCCTTTACAAGGCGGCTTTTTCTTAAGATTAGTCATGTACTTCCTCGTCCGGAGGTTAGTTGAATAAGGAATGGTTTTCACTATGTGTTAATGTAATGAATTAAAAATAGATAGTTATATCTTATGGAGGATATGTAATGAGAGATTATACAGAGGGTTACCTATGTAAATGCTGCGGAGAGTATCATGATGAACTACCTATGAGTTACGGTAGTTCGGTTCCCGACTATTTCTATGATGTACCAACTGAAGAGCAAGAAAATCGAATTGAGATGAATGAAGATTTGTGTGTGATTGATGATGAATACTTCTTTATTCGTGGAAGTATCGAAATTCCCCTAATAAACAGTAGTAAACCATTTATATGGGATGTATGGGTTTCTTTAAGTGCAGCAAATTTTGATAAAACAAATGAGTATTGGGACGTTGAAGGAAGAGAAAAACAAATAGATTCGATGTTTGGCTGGCTATCGACTTCCATTCCTGGTTATCCAGAAACAATAGAATTAAAAACGATTGTACATACTCGTTCAATAGGTGAACGTCCCTATATAGAATTAGAACCAACTAAACACCCTTTAGCTAAAGAGCAAAAGGAAGGTATAACAATTGATAGAGTTAAGGAGATAGCTGAAAAATTATGTGAACAAGATGAACAAAAGTAAGCGATACTTTTCAACTAACTTGCGCTTTACTTAAACAACCGGCTGCCTTTACCAGGCGGCTTTTCTTATTGCCTAGATTTTAATCGTGTACCTATACTTAGATTGGTATAGGTTATTGAACTTAGATCTTTGAACGAGTTCTTGAACATTAATGAAAGTGTCAAACCTCAAAAAACAGTATAAATATGGGATGTCCATTAACTCCTGGTTTTCTAATAAAAAAAACCTGAAGCGATTTCAGGCTTTTACTGATCCATATATTGAATTAATTTCTTGATTCCATCTTTACTAATCCATGCCTTACCAACTTTAACTACCTCAGTCGAAATCTTACCTATATACGCACACAAATATGTTTGACGATGTGGCTAAATGTTTTGTAGAGTATAATTTTGAAAACCGGTAACTCCCCCACCTTTTGCAAACTTATAGAAGCCTCAGATCGATAAAGTAAAAATGGTTAGGGCAATCCTCCATTGTAGTAACTCATTTAACCCAAAGATTTCAACAATATTAGTAAAAACACCTCCGAGTCGATGTGTTATGTCAACCTGTTGTGTATGCGTAATGCATGCAAATTGAGCAATAGAATTCATGGATTACGGATTTCTGTGTCCACTTTCTGATGCAAGTTAAATCGAATATGAATTCCCAATATTTAAATATTTAACCATTTTATATGATAAAATAAATAAATATATATATAAGGGGGTTTTGATGTGTTTTCATATAGAGTGGATGAACAAATAGAAATTGATTTATTGCAGCAACAACACAAAGAAGAATTGTATAATTTAGTAAATGCAAATAGAGAGCACTTACGTAAATGGTTACTTTGGGTGGATAAAAGAAAATCAGCAGAGGATTTTGAACCAATCATACCAATATGGATAACAAATTACGCTAATAATAATGGGTTTGATGCAGGTATTAGATATAACGGGAAATTGGTTGGCATGATTGGTCTGCATTATATTGATTGGAAAAACAAATCAACCAGTATTGGTTATTTTTTGTCTGAAGAAGCTCAAGGTAAAGGAGTTATTACGAAGAGTATACGATCATTAGTAAAATATCTTTTTGAAGAAATGGGCCTACATAGAATTGAAATTCAATGTGCTGGTAATAATTTAAGAAGTATATCTGTCCCAACGAGATTGGGATTTATTCAAGAAGGAATTACTCGTGATGGGCAATGGCTATATGATCATTATGAAGACTTAATTACTTTTAGTATGTTAAAGAGTGATTGGGAATGAAACCGTTGGCGTTGTCTCGCCTTCGGTTTTTTGTTTAACTTTCCGATTCTCACTTATTTCATCCCTCTTTTTTGTACCGAAGGTAATCACTTCCGACTCGTAGTGTTATGTCAACCTAGGATGTATAAACTATACAATCGAGTTGAGTAATTGAATCGATGGCAGGCCGATGGGTCATCCATTTTCCACTTCAACTTACGGGGCTGGTAACTAGAAGAAGGAAATCAAAAACTTATATGGAACTTTAATTAAAAATGTAACTTACAAGGGGTGAATGAAATCACCACAATATGTTTGGTAAGACACGGGGAAACGGATTGGAATGCATTAGGTAAACTTCAAGGGAGAACTGATATAAAGTTAAATGAAACAGGCATTATACAAGCTGAGGAATGTAGCGAGTTTCTTAAATCATTTAAATGGGATGTAATCATAACAAGCCCATTAAAAAGGGCAAAACAAACAGCAGAAATTATAAATAAAAATCTCAATGTACCTCTTATTGAGATGAAAGAATTTTTAGAAAGGGACTATGGGGATGCTGAGGGCATGGTATTAGAGGAAAGAATATCTGCATTTCCAGATAAATCATATCCAAATCAAGAAGACAGGTTAACTTTAAATAATCGTATAATGACAGGGATTCAGGAAATAAAT
>NZ_JBYNRN010000041.1:0-49489 GCF_057785155.1 Paenisporosarcina sp. | reverse complement strand
GTTCCCGTCTAGTCAAATATGTTCCGATTGTGGACATCAGGATGGCAAGAAATCTCTTGAAATAAGGGAATGGACTTGTCCTGTTTGCCACGAACATCACAATAGAGATATAAATGCCAGCAAAAATATCCTAGCCGAAGGGTTAAGAACCTTAGTTTTGGCTTAAAGAAAAGTGTAGAACCGTAGGAATCTGCGGGGATAGCTTGGTCAAAAAGAGAAACCTCTGTTGACAAAGAAATACGTCAACAAGTACGCTCTGTTCCCAAGAATCTCCCACTTCAATCAGACCGTATGGTCGATAAGTGGGGGTAGTTCAATACAAGAACGACAAAAAGGGGTTTTCGGTTTACCCGGCGGATTAATGGATTTAGGTGAAAGCTTTGAAGAAACGGCTGTACGCGAAGTATTTGAAGAAACGAACTTGACCGTCACGAGTTTAGAGTTGAAGCAAGTTTTTTCAGGAAAAGAGTTTTACTACAAAGTGGATAATGGAGATGAGTTTTATTCTGTTACAGCTGTTTTTATAGCTAATTCATATGAAGGCTCTTTAAAAGCAAATCTTTCCGAATCAATTGGTATAGCCTTCTATTCACTAGACTCTATGCCAAAAGGATTACTCCCATCAAGCAAAAAATTTCTTATAACATGTTTATAAGTGTTAGAATAGGGTATACATATCAACGAGGGTTTTTTCCCGTCTCATTTGTTCCTCTATAATCTAACCTCTTAAAACAAAAACTCCGGGCAAACTAAAACTTTGGAAGGAGACTGTTTGTATGAATTGGTACGAAAAACTAAATCAATATTTCCCAGTCGAAGAAATGAAGTCAAAAGAGCATATGGAGACATTACTTGCTGAAAAAGGCAATGTGTATATGAAAGACGAAGGACCAAAACACGTTCTCATGTACGTTGAGTTTGAAAACTTCATCTTCGTAGACTACTTGTTTGTCTCTAAAGATGCACGTGGCGAAGGACTGGGTCGAAAGTTATTAAATAAATTAAAAGAGAAAAACAAAGCCATTCTACTTGAAGTAGAACCTGTGAACTATGAAGATACTGACACCGAAAAACGTTTGAAATTTTACGCCCGTGAAGATTTCAAACATGCCTCACGTATCGGCTATATTCGTCGATCACTTGCAACAGGTGAAAACACAGTTCTTGAAATCTTATACTGGTCTCCTGTAGATCAAGATGAATTAGAAATCTACAAAGCAATGAAATGGACGTATGAAAACATCCATACGTTTAAAGACGAACACTTTTATGGTGATTCGTATGACCCTTCTCATGAAGTACTTGAGTACAAAGATGAGAAAAAAACAGATATGCTAAAAGAATATTAAGTACAAGAAAGAGCGCCAATTTCCCACGGCGCTCTTTTTTAAATTGATAGAAGTTATGTATGTTTGGATATCTGTTTAAGAAAAACAAAGCTTGCACCATTATGGATGCAAGCTTTGTTTTCTTATGGTTTTAATTCATAACCTTCCTCAAAATAATCATTGGTTTGGTTTTTCAATATTATCGTTGTTGTTCCAACCAACTCCGCTAAACGATTAATTTTCTTTTGATAGAATTGACGATCTAATGACTGTATTTCTGTCCCATCCATACTTTCAATCATGTATAACTGAATTTTCCACAGTTCTTCTTTTGCTGTAAGTGGAGCCAGTTGAGCGGCATTAATTAGTGAATCAGAGATAGCTGCCAAAACGGATATATCCCCTTTTCCATAATGACTTAACTGATAATACGTGTGATACAACACTTCTTCAAAGGTATGTATTCTCAATTTCACTCTATGAATCGATTTCACATCATTAAACACAAAATCTGCTTGAGGTAATTGGCTATAACTTCCCAACAATCTACCTAATTGATGAATATTATGAATGGCTGTATTTGGATCATTAATTCCTGGTGAAATAGCACGAAGGGACACTTCCACCATCTTTTGAATCGCGAAAACCGGGTCTTGTCTTGTATCTCTTTCTCTTCCAATCGTAAATAATTGCGCAGGATCTTCTTCTATTTCAATTAATTCATTCACATAAAGTGTAACTACTGGTGTATTTGATTGAACAAAATCACCGATACAACATTCAATTTCAATTTGCCCATCATATTTTTGAGCAACCTTCACCATTTGTTCTAGATTAAATAATTGAATATACCCATCGTTTTCTGCCTTTATTGGATAAGCCATCTTTTTAACTGTCCAATGTCCATCTATATTGGTTGTCATATCTTCTCTCTTTAGAAGTTCCTTATAACACCCAACCGCTTCGTCCCCTTCAATTGTTAACTTCTCAATGAGCGTATTCACCTGAATATTTTTTGCAATATGGTGAATAAAAATCGCAAAGAACACTAAGCAAACCATCGCATATAATACGCCTACTAATGATGAAATAACCGATTCGCCAGAAATTGATTCTTGCATAAATAGAAGAGATAACGTGGTATATATAAACCCACCCATAAACACCCCTAATACCCGCCACACCATTGGATCGCGAACAAAATTCTTTAGTGTTCTAGGAGAGAATTGTGAAGAATAGGTTGTCAGAACAACCATAATCGTCGAGAACGTAAATGTGGTCATCGTTAAAAGTGCTGCAGACAAGCCACCTAATATCGTTTGAGCCAGTTCGACTGTTGTTAATAAAACATGCGGGACGTACATAAGCAAAATATCATCATATAAATGATCAATTGTTGAAAAAATAATGGCAATAACAACTGATATTAAACTGTATAAGGTCGGAATAAACCAAATACTTTCCTTAATTTTCAACCAATAACGGTCCATACGCCCATCTCCTTCTATATAAACACTGTAACATATAGTGAATATAATCAATACGCGTGACTAATGGAATAAGTCGAATCTCTTATAATTATAATTTTTCGCGAATAAAAACACATCTTTTTACACGCATAAAATTTACCAAAAGGAATAGTTTAGACTATATGCAGAATCTTCTTCTGCACCTATTATAGGCAATAAGAGAAATAAGTGATGTACTTCGTTACTGATTCTCGATAAAGGCAAACCTGATGAAAGTCAGCGACGCAAAGCTACAGGGGCTTCTTGTGTACAAACACAATTGCCAGCCAGCTACCGAAAGAACAGGGCATAAGATTTTAGAGATGCAAAACGAGTGATCACTATTTGCAAGAGGGTCTAATGCCCTTTTATAAAATTAGCCATCACAAC
Source organism: Paenisporosarcina sp. (assembly GCF_057785155.1). Classification (NCBI taxonomy): domain Bacteria; kingdom Bacillati; phylum Bacillota; class Bacilli; order Caryophanales; family Caryophanaceae; genus Paenisporosarcina; species Paenisporosarcina sp. The sequence continues at coordinate 46,263 of NZ_JBYNRN010000041.1, read as the reverse complement.
ATTTTGATATCTACTAATCTATTAGTGAACCCCGCTTTCGGTAGGCGGGGTTCATTTTTTTATGTTGGAGGTGAAGTTGTGCAAGTGATTGACTCGGTACAAGGAACTGTGATTGCGAATAATGTTAAACCTGCGTACTCCTTTGGAAAACGTTTAAAGGGACTTCTATTCACATCATCACTTCCTCGTCAATCCGGAATTCATATTCAACCCTGCCGATCGGTTCACACGTATTTTATGAAATACCCGATTGACATCGTCTACTTAGATGCCAATCAAGTAGTGGTTGGACTCGAACAATTTGTCGCTCCAGGAAAACGTGGACTACACATCCCTAAAGCTTATTCGGTAATTGAATTAGCAGCAGGTCGCATCGAAGAACTCGCACTTGAAGAAGGACAAAAACTACACATACAACCAAAAGGAGAGAAATAATCATGACACAATGGATCAAAAATTTCATGAACGAAGAAGAAGGACAAGGTATGGCTGAGTATGCGTTGGTATTGGGAATTATCGCAATTGGGGTTGTTGGACTATTAGTATTATTCGGAGACGCTATTGTTGAACAATTCAAAAAAGTAACAGCTGCATTTACAGACGAAACTGCTCCAGAATAAGTTACAAATTTTAAGTGAGAGGAGAAAATATGGATGCAACTACTAGATGGATTACTCATCGTTTTAATGATAATTTGTTTGTTTACAGATTTGAAAAGCAGAAAAATCTATAATCATGTGTTGCTTCCTTCCCTCCTTCTCGCTTTGATTTTACAAGTTTTCACTAATGGCTGGATTGGTCTAACAAGTAGTTTACTAGGATTGGTTGTTGGATTCGCCATCCTTTTGATTCCATACATGATGAAGGGCATGGGTGCTGGTGATGTGAAGTTAATGGCAGTAATCGGAGCCATTCAAGGATCAGTTTTCATTTTAACGACTGCGGTTTATATGTCTATTATTGGCGGAGTGGTTGCACTACTTCTCATTTTGTTTAGGTTAATAAAATCTAAGCAGTGGCTGACTTTATTTCACCGCAACAGCCTCATGACGTATGGAATGAAATTAGCCGTTGTGCGAAATCATTCATCCAATCAAACATTTCCGTATGGTGTTGCTATTGTAGGAGGCGCATTATGCACAATGATTTTCCAAGGAGTGATTCGCCTATGATTCGCGAGGAGAAAGGTCAATCTCTCGTTGAATTTGCGCTTGTCATTCCTGTTTTTTTATTGTTTTTAGTATTCATCATTGATCTTGGACGAGTTGCTTACACGTATTCGACGATGCATTTTACAGCGCAAGAAACCGTTCGTCTCGGTAGTTTTGGTTACACAGATGCTGAAATGGAGTCGTATGCTAAACAACATTTCACAGCAGGAAATGGGAATTCAATGATCGTTTCGATTACGCCAAGTGATAGCATTCGTGAATCAGGCGACGATGTAACTGTGACCCTTTCTTATAAAATGAACGCCATTATGCCTTTAGCTGAGTTAGTAATTAACGGACCTATTGATATTCAAGTGGATTCGACAATTCGAGTGGAGTGAGGTTAAGCGATGAAAATGCGTGATTTTCACAAAGATGAACGAGGAAATATCATTCTGATTGCAGCTTTTTTAATGCTTGTTCTGACAGCTTTTGCTGGATTAGTCGTCGATGGCGGCCATTTATATATGTCAAAGGCAAATCTTCAAAAAGCGGCCAACGCAGCTGCCTTATCTGGTGGACAGGAACTAACAACAAATGCAGGGGAACCTGTAACGAATATTGTTAAAGGGATCTTAGATGCACATGATGTACTTCCCTATCTTCAAGGTATTACAGTAACACCCGAAAAAAGCGTAGCAGTTCATTTAAATGAACCTGTTGCATTGTTTTTCTCTTCCATCGTTGGATTTAACGAAGTGGATGTAAAAGTAAAAGCCACTGTCGAAATCGGTAAAATGGGCCGAGCTTCAGGGGCTGCTCCTATTGGAATTGATGAATCCATCCCTCTTATTTATGGGAATGAATACACACTTAAAGTGGATGAAACTGCAGGCGATACAGGATATTTCGGCGCACTAGCACTTGAAGGACCCGGTGCTAAACTATACGAACAAAATTTAATGTATGGCTTCGATGGCGAATTAAAAATTGGCGATATCATTAATACCCAAACTGGTAATATCGCTGGTCCCACTAAAACAGCTGTCGACTATTTGATTTCTACTTGCAATGATATGACTGCTAGGGATTGTCCGAGGATTTTATTAATACCCGTATATGTTCCTTATAATCAAGATTCCAATCAAATGAAACAAGTGAAAATTACAGGTTTTGCTTATTTTTATATTTCTGAGCCAATGGATTCCAAAGATAAAACGATTAAAGGCGTTTTCTTAAAACGTGTCGGTACAGGTTTTCAGTTAGATGATGCATCCGAAAAAGGTGCATACACAATTCGATTAGTAGAGTAGGTGTTCACATGCGTTCTCGCACATTATTTTTATTAGCCATCGTCATGGGACTTATTACAACCCTTGTTTTTGCATTCACACTTTCTTCAAAAAATAAAGAAAGTGAAATACCTGAAGAAACTCAGAAAGTGATTGTCTCTACTCAAATGATTGAGGAGAACACGGTCATTACTGAAGAGATGGTTACCGAAACAACGAAACCAAAATCCTCTGTCCATGCATCAAGCTTAAAAACGGTAGATGAGGTTATTGGTAAATTGGCAACAACACGCATTGAAAGTGATGAAGTTCTACTTCCCGCTCGTGTTCAATCTGTCCAACAAATCAATGATGTTCTTTCGAAAAAAATCACCGAGGGGAAACAAGCAATTTCCATACGCGCGAACCTTGTTCAATCGGTATCAAATCTGATTGAAGCAGAGGATTTTGTAGATGTTTTATTTACTGAAATAATCGGTTCTACAACAGATCCCGTCGTTAAAACATCATTATTATATGGTAAAGTGCGCGTTTTAGCGATTGGTCAAAAAATGACGGTTCGTGACGAAAATGATGAACTGGTAGAATATTCATCAGTCACAATTGAAATAGATCCTAAAGATACCGTAAGTTTGGTGCAAGCACATGAAAGTGGAACATTACATTTAACTCTTCACCGTCGTGAAGTTACGACGAATAATTAAGGAGGTGCCACCTTGGAATTACAAGGACAAATGAAAACAGGAAAAGTAGTTGCCCTATGTAGCGCTAAAGGTGGCGTCGGTCAAACATTTTTAGCTACAAACTTAGCAATTGCACTTCAAAAAAAATATTTATCCATCACTTTAGTTGATGGAAAGCTCCAATTTGGTGATATTGCAATTGCCCTAGATTTAAAAACATCTGTCACGATGAAAGATGTTGCCGAAGACATCGCAAGAATTGACCACTCTCTTATCTCCAACTATTTAACAAATCATGAATCTGGCATTCAAGTTTTAGCTGCTCCAGAACGTCCTGAACATGCGGAACTAGTAACGAATGATGTGATGAAAAAAGCGGTTCATATGTTAAAAGACCATTACGACTATACAGTTATTGACTGTGGCTATGCATTTCATGAAACAACACTCGACTTACTCGATATTGCGAATGATATTCTAGTCGTTACCACTCCTGATATGACAGCATTAAAAAACACCAAGCAGTTGTTAGAAACATTCGATCAACTTGGTTATACCTCTAAGATAAAATTAGTCATCAATCGATACGATATGGAAGGTTTAATTAAACCAGAAGAAATCCCAGCGATGCTTCAATTACTTGATGCAGAGTTTGTTTCAAACAATTTTAAATTAGCTAGCCAATCATTAAATATTGGTATTCCCGTTGTCAGTCGTCGAAGTGGAACTGATTTAGCGAAAGACTTAGGACGCTTGGCGGATTGTATTGTTAAGAATAATCATGCTGATGATGAAACGGACAGTCGAAAAGAACGAACCAAAAAACTGTGGTTTGGACGCAAAAAATAAGGAGGAGATGAACTTGAGTTTACTGAATCGATTGCAACAAAAACAGCAACTCACCGAACCAATTGAAGTTGCAGAAAAAGTTGAGCAAGTAACACCTGTAGAAGAACGCGTGAATGTCGTTCCTTCCCCTCCTCCTTTACCTGTTGCGCCTGAAGTGAAAGTTGTTAAACCCACAGCTGTTCATCAAGAAAAAGAACAAGAGTTTAAAAAGCTCATTCAAAAAGAAATATTAGCGACGATTGATTTGAAAGTGGAACATGATGATTTAGATCAACAAATTGATCGATTAGTTCAAGAAGTATTAAAAGAAGAAGAGTCTTATCGGAAATCGATTGACCGTAAAAAAGTAACGGCTGATTTAGTTAATGAATTAACAGGATTTGGTCCTATCAATCCCCTACTTTTAGACGAATCGGTATCTGAAGTGATGGTCAATGGACCTGACCATGTTTATTGTGAACGTAATGGACGTCTTGAATTAACCGATATCGAATTCCGAGATAATGAACATGTTCTTAATGTGATCGAACGAATTGTTGCCCCTATTGGTCGACGTATTGATGAAAGTAGCCCAATGGTTGATGCTCGACTGCCGGATGGATCTCGAGTAAACGCGATTATTCCTCCATTAGCATTAAATGGACCGACAATCACCATCCGTAAATTCTCGAAGGACCCTTATACTATTAAGGATTTAATATCATTTGGAACGGTTACGGAAGAAATGGCTTTATTTATCGAAGCGTGCGTTAAAGCCCGACTGAATATTTTCGTTAGTGGCGGTACAGGGTCAGGGAAAACGACTACGCTTAATGTATTATCTAGTTTCATTCCTGCGGACGAGCGAATTGTAACGATTGAAGATGCTGCAGAATTACAACTTACTCAAGACCATGTAGTGACATTGGAGTCACGTCCAGCCAATATTGAAGGCAATGGACAAGTGTCGATTCGTGATCTTGTACGGAATTCCCTTCGTATGCGTCCTGACCGTATCGTTATTGGTGAGGTCCGTGGTGCTGAAGCACTTGATATGTTACAGGCGATGAATACAGGACATGATGGTTCACTTGCGACAGGTCACTCGAACAGTCCTCGTGACATGATTTCACGTTTAGAGACAATGGTTTTATTAGCAGGAGTGGATTTACCTGTAAAAGCGATTCGTGATCAAATTTCAGGAGCTTTAGATGTAATCGTCCAGCAATCTCGTTTAAAAGACGGAACTCGCCGGATTGTTAAAATCACGGAAGTCCAAGGGCTAGAGGGTGACATCATTGTTCTCCAAGATATTTTCGTTTATGAACAAGCTGGGGTCGATGCATCTGGTAAAATTCGTGGTAAATTAATCCCGACAGGTGTTCGGCCGAAATTTTATGAAAAACTTGAGACGTCAGGAATCCATATTCCTCCTCATGTTTTCATTGAAAAAGATGAGATTACGTTATGACGCTAATCGGATATATTTTATTATTAGTCACATCTACTTTGTTCTTTCTAGCTTTATTGGTCAAAGTGTTTTACCAAAAACAACAAATGAACAAACGATTACAGCATTTCATTCATAGTGAAAGTGATGAGCCAAAATCCGATAAAGAAATGCGTCGCATAGTCGATTTAACTACCGCTAAAGAGAAAGTCCGAAAGCGGTTAAAAGCGAAGGATAAAAATAAATCGATAGAAATGATGTTACAACGAGCTGGGATTCCATTAAAACCGGAAGAATACGTTATGTTCCAATGGATTTCTGTCATTTTTTCCGGACTGTTATTTTATTTGTTCAAGCCAGCTATAATGGTACTGTTTTTTGGTGCCATTTTTGGATTTGTATTACCGAAGATGATTGTTAGATCAAAGCAAAAGAAACGCCTACAGCAATTCAACAATTATTTACCTGAAATGATTTCAACGGTAGTAAATGCATTACGCGCTGGTTTTAGTTTCTTTCAAGCCTTACGAAATGTCATGGAAGAGTCACCTTCTCCAGTTAAAGAAGAACTAGCGATCGTCCTGCAAGAAATGCAATACGGAGCTACAGTTGAAGAATCGTTGAACCGAATGAAAGAGAGAATGCCAAGTAATGATTTAGACTTGATGATCCAAGCCATTCTGATTCAGCGTCAAGTTGGTGGTAATTTAGCTGTCGTTTTAGAAAAAATCGTTCACACCATTCGTGAACGTATTAAAATTCAAGGTCAAATTAAGACGTTAACTGCCCAAGGGAAAATGTCAGGAATGGTTATTGCCTTACTTCCGCTTGGATTAGCTGGTATGTTGTTCGTTGTTAACCCACCCTATATGCTCGTACTATTCACCAATCCGATTGGTCTTGTTTTACTAGCTGTGGGTGCCGTATCCATGATGATTGGCTTTTTCTTTATTATGAAAATCACAACAATCGAGGTGTAGCGAATGATTGAATTATTTGCACTCATCACCATTTCACTTGTCTTATTGGGCTTAGTATTGGCACGAAATGAAGCCATTCTTTCAAGGAAACAACGTATTGCATTGGTGATTGGTGAAGAACGTCAAGAAAAAATCGTATCGACTACCGTGAATGCAAAGGAGTCCTTGTTTCAACGTTTATTTGATACACGCATTAAACAGTTTAAAAGAAGTTTTAATCGTACGAATAAACGTGGTAAAGCGGAAAAAATCGAACGGAAATTGCTTCAAGCTGGTACACCATACAGTATGACGCCGTTTGAGTTTCGAATATTACAACTTGGATTGTTAATCGTGTTGCCGATTTTCATGTTCATTATCCTTGTAATAGCTAATGTTTCGATTGGCAAACTCCTATTTATGCTGTTAGCTACAATCGCATTAAGTATGTATTTACCTCACGCTTTTCTAAAAATGAAAATCAAATCACGCAATCATAAAGCGGTAGTTGAGCTTTCTGATTTCATCGACTTACTTGCAGTTAGTATGGAAGCCGGTTTAGGTTTTGACCAAGCATTGAGTAAGGTAGTTTCTAAAAAACATGGCGTATTGGCAGATGAATTCCAGCGCTGTCTTGAGGAATTACGTCTTGGGAAGACCCGCAGAGAATCACTCGCTGGCGTTCGTGAACGCTTACAAGTGGATGATATTCAGATGTTGATTGGGAATATCATTCAAGCAGAACAATTAGGAATTGGTATGGTCCAAATTTTACGAATACAATCGGAAGAAGTGCGAATTCGTCGCAAACAACGTGCAGAAGAAAAAGCAATGAAAGCACCGATTAAAATGCTCTTTCCTCTCGTTATTTTTATCTTCCCATGTATTTTCATCATATTATTAGGACCTGTATTGCTTCAATTGATGGAGACTTTTATGTAAAACGCCGAAATGGCGTTTTTTTGTTACAAGAGAATTTATATTGGCGTTCGCGGGTGATATTTTGGCGTTCGGGGCTCATTTATTGTCGTTAGGACGCGATAATATGGCGTTAGCGAACCATAATTTGTCGCAACGAGAAGATTTATTGGCGTTAGGACCTCAAACCAAATAAAAAACGAGTCACGTGGACTCGTTTTTTCTATTTATATCGATAATAGTCTTGAGCGTGGACCACTTTAAAACCAATTGACTCATAAAGCAATAATGCGTGTGCATTTTTCGTCTCCACTTCTAAGTGAAGTGAGTGCCCTTTAGCACTTTGTTCGCGCACCACTTGTTGCAACACTTTCCGTCCGATTCCTCTACCTTGATGTGTTGGCAAAATGGAAAATCCGTAGATCCAAGCTTCTCCGTCTTCACGTTTAACACGGATTTTCCCAATCACTTCCACGTCTACTTCAATCATTAACATGTCAGTGTCTTCATCGTTATCAATTCTACTCTCATTAGCGGTAGCACTTTCTTCATCTACCCCAAAAGCTTCAACATCTAGACGCGCTCGCATGGCAATATCCTTTTCATCAGCTTGTCGTAGCGTAAACCCACTGACTTCTGCCAACTCTTTTTCTTCCCACTTCATTTGATGTTCTGTGAATGCATACGCGGCACCTTGTTTATTCAAAAACCCTTTCGCCGCTTGTGAACTTGCAGGTGCATTGAGAAGAATTTTCTTGTAGCCACGCTTTTCGCATACGTCCATGGCTTCAGAAAATAATTGTTGAAAAAGACCCTTTCTGCGCTCATTCGGTTTCACCATGCCACACACTTCTGCAACTGAGCCGAATGGATAAATTCCTAGAAAAGCAATAAGTTCATCCTCTTGATAATAAAAGAAATCCGTTTGATCTGAATCGCGTCTACGAAGCATTTCCCAGTTCAACTTCAATTGAAGTTTGTCGAATGCCTCGCATTCCTTTTGCAATGCCCCAATGTCTTGTAACTGTTTAATCGTTAACATGTTAAATTCCCCCTTTACTTAATTAGCTTTAATCGCGGTCGTGTTGTTAAATACACCCCACTTAATATAACGATCAATCCCACAATCATATGTATCGAAATTGGTTCTTCCAATAAAAAATACCCCCATAAAATGGCCGATATTGGAATTAGATAAGTGACTGAAGTTGCAAATTCAGGACTTCTTTCATTCATGATGTAAAAGAACAATAAATGAGCGATTCCAGAACCGAAAAATCCGAGACCAATTATCGCGAGTAGCACTTCCCCACTTACGTTTTGTGTAAGTGTTTGTAATTGGTTTGCGTTTGTTAGCAACATCATCGTCCCGCCAAACACCGCTCCTACAATTAATGTACACGTTGTAACGAATAGGATGCCTGCCGATTTCAAATGTCTACGTGCATAATGCGACGAAAAGCCATAACACATTGTGGCCAAAATCATTGTCCCTATACCAATAAAACTCTCACCAAATAAGTGTGCGACGTCAAAATCCATGATAATAATTATGCCGATGAACCCAATAACTATGCCTATCCATTGTTGCTTTAATAAAACCGCTCCAAAGAATACGAGTCCTAGTAATCCTGTGAAGATTGGCGTGAACGCATTTAGCACAGCTGCTAAACTACTATTAATCTGTGTCTGACTAAGCGCAATCAGCCCCCAAGGCAATCCAGCGTTCACCACACCTACCACGAGTAAAGCTTTCCAGGGTACCGGCCGAATAATTTCTTTCCGCTTAAACCACAAAAATGGCAATAGCAATAATGCCCCTGCTATACAGCGAATAAAGACAGTGCCCCATACACCCGCCGGTTCGCTTAAAATTGATATAAAAACAAATGATAATCCCCAAATAAGACTGAGGGAAATAAGTGCAACGTAAACTCGCATACTCGTACATCCTCTACAATGAATTCATTTATTGTAATCGTATCACAACTATTTTGAAGTGAAAGATAATTTAAATGATTGAGGGAATTACATTAACAATGCTACGACTTCTAATTACAATTTCCCTTTCTAGACACCAAAAAGCTACCACGATAATTATTATCGTGGCAGCCCTATTTCTACTAAAAATCATTCTATTTTCGATTATCACCAAAGTTCATGTGTTGATATCGTCCTCGAATAATTTGATAGATTCCGTATAAGATTAACCCTACAGCTACTAGAGCTAGTAAAAATTGGCCGAATGGTTGGCTAGCTAACTCTGTTAATGCGCCACCAAGTCCCTTGGATTCATCTGGGTTATGTGTAATGGCTGTACGAATGAAGAAAAAACCAACCATGCTTAGTACAATTCCTCGTGATATCAAACCGAGCTTTCCAGAGACCCTAGCGATTTTACGTTCTTTATCATTCATTTCGTATGTTTTAAATTTAGACATGAACTTCTCTTTTACACCACTATACAGTTCGTACACCCCATATCCAATAATGATGGCACCTACTAATCCAACGATCCATACGCCAAATGGTTGTTCCATCAGCTTTGCCGATATGGTCTTTTCCGAATTGCCTCCTCCGGCATTTCCCGTATGACTAGCTAACTTAATCGATCCAAATGCTAAATTCGAGTAAATGACACCACTAATGAAATATCCAGTTCGTTTAATGAGTCCTTTCGCTTCAGTTCCTTCATTCTCCGGATCTTTAAAGGCTTTAATAAAGTCCCACAAGATATAGCCAATTAAACCAAGCCCAATAATCCATAATACGATTTCACCAAATGGCATTTCTGCGATTGATTGAAGAGCTCCAGACGTTCCCGTCATTTCGCCTCCAGGTCCAAACGCCGCCAGTGCCGCGAGTACCCCAATCATTCCGTATACAACACCTTTTGCCATATATCCCAAACGACCAAAACGGCGCACCCATGGTTTTGCTACTCTCATTTTATCTTTTGCTTCTGCTTTCGATGGCGAATGCATAATGGACACTTCCTCTACAAATCTCTTTGTATATGAAGTTCCCGCTTTGCATTAAAAAGAAACCTATATTCTAATCCATTATTTTCTAGCGTGACAAATCCAACCACCAAATAACGTTGTTGAGAAGAATTGTGAAATGCGTTCAAAACCCGCTTCCTCTAAAAGCTCTTCAATTTGACCCGCAGGAATAAATGATAATTCTCGAACGGATTCTTCCATCGCTTCGACATCTTCTGGTTCTAAATCTGTTAAATCAAGCCAAATGGATTTCCATAAATTCATGCGTTCATCAAATTCAGGTTGTGTTTGATCTCCAAACATAGACACTAAGACAAATGGTGAACCCAGTTTTAAGTTTTCTCTTACTTTTTTCAATAAACTTCTCTTTTCTTCAATCGTTTCTACAAAGTGAAGCACTAGTAAACAAGTAGACGCATCAAATCGTTCCGTAAACTCAAGATCTTCAATGATTCCGGTATGTATGGAAACGCGCTCCTCTATGCCTTCATTCTTCGCTTTTTGAAGGGCTACTTCTAACATTGGTTCTGATGGGTCCACTCCTGCAAATGTCCATGTTGGGTTAGCCGAACCAAATGTAACGATTTCATTTCCACCACCCGCCCCAATTACTAATAGCTTAGCTCCATCTTCCACATTCGCTCGAAGAAAGGACTGAACCATTCGAAATAATGCATCATACGATGGCATGGCTCGCCTAATTCCCTTGTCATATTCTCTTGCCATTTCCATATCAAATTCTAAATCGTCTTTCATTCTTCATTCCCCCGATTCGCTTACCTTGTATGTCTCCTATTATGTGCTTTTCCAATTAAACTTTCAAACAGCTAGAGAATGGCATTCATCCTTTATAGAATGGTACACTTACTCAAAATAACTGTCTTCATGGGGGATGAATTGGTTGAATAAACACATTGAAAAAAGACAATTAGGGCAATCCGATTTATCACTCTCTGCAATTGGTCTTGGCACATGGCAGTTCAGTAAAGGAGCTGGATTGGTCGGGAAATTTTGGGGAGCGTTAGATGATGAGTTAACTGAAGAGATTATTAAGACATCCTTAGATGGTGGCATAAATTGGTTTGATACAGCCGAAGTATATGGTGGTGGTGAGTCTGAGAAAATATTAGCGAAAGCGCTAGATTCTATTGGCGTTACACCTGAAGATGCAAAAATCGCAACGAAATGGTGGCCAGCATTGCGAACGGCTGCTTCGATATCGAAGACGATTAACATTCGTAAAGAAGCGCTCAATCATAGACCAATTGATTTATACCAAATTCATCAACCCTTTTCTTTTTCATCTGTTGAAAAGCAAATGCTTGAAATGATTAAGCTTGTGAATGAAGGACACATCAAACATATCGGGGTTAGTAACTTCAGCGTGGAAGCTATGATTGAATCCCATAGAATCTTAACGGAGCATGGTCTTACACTTGCTTCGAATCAAGTGAAATATAGTTTGCTCGATCGTCGGATTGAAGAAAGTGGCATGATTGAGCGTGCAAAAGAATTGGGCATCTCTATTATCGCCTACTCACCTCTTGAACAAGGTTTACTAACTGGGAAATTCCACGATAACCCAGCTTTAATTCAACAAGCAAAGGGACCTCGTCGCTATCAACGGAAATTTAAAGAAACCGGTCTTAACAAGACAAAACCTTTAATCAATCTACTTGATACAATTGGAGAAAAATATAATGTTAGCGCGAGTCAAGTCGCATTGAACTGGTTAATCCATTATCATGGCGACACCGTATTCGCTATACCTGGCGCTACTAAAACACACCATGCTCAAGATAATGTTGGCGCGTTAACGTTCAAGCTCGATACCGGGGAGCTTGAAGAGGTTTCTCGAACTTCTTGGAAAGTTCTCGGAAAATAAACCCGCGTATTGCGAAAGGATCTTACTGTTATGAATCAAGTAAATGAAAAACTTGAAAACTGGATTCAGCTTCAATTAGGAAAAGCGGTTAAAAATACAAATTCTCTAAAAGGTGGCGTATCATCAGTCATCTCACATCACCTATTAGAAGATCAATCATCCGTCGTCTCCAGGCAAATTTTGAATAAAGAATGGTTAGCTGAAGAACCAGATTTAATCATTCATGAGCGAGCTAGTCTGCTAGCACTTTCAATAGAAGACCTGCCTGTTCCAATGATTTTAGCTGCGGATACTGATGCGAATGAGTGTGATGCTCCAACTCTTTTAATGAGTGCAATACCAGGAAAAGTTCAGTTAGACCGCAGTGTGTACGAAGCTGGAATGCCACAACTTGCAGAAACCTTATACCGAATTCATCAAACGCCGATTCCGACTGATTTTCGTTGGGATTATGCATCGTATACGCCTATTCATGAGATGACAGTGCCTAACTGGACCACTAATCCAGACGAATGGGAGAAAGCACTTCATTTTGCACAACACTCTACTCCATCTTTTACACCGGTCTTTATTCATCGAGATTATCACCCAACCAATATTCTTTGGGAAGACGGGAAACTAAGTGGAGTAGTGGACTGGATCAATGCATGTCGCGGGCCTGCATTAGTAGATGTTGCACATTGTCGCATAAATTTTTCCTTATTGTATGGCGTCGAAACGGCTGACTCGTTCCTAAAAGCGTATTTAAATGAACATCCCATGGACTATAAACCTCATTGGGATATATTAAGTGTATTTGATTTTGTGGATGAAGAGATGGATGTATACGAAGGCTGGACTGATCTTGGTTATACTGAATTGTCCTCAAGTCTAATGAAATCAAGAGCTGACGAATACATTAGTCATTTATGCAAGTTCATATAGAATGTAAAAAGGGAGCAGTCATCTGCTCCCCTTTTCAAATTCACTTATTATTATTACGTTTCATTAACCAAGAAACTAATAACATCAATCCCCCAGCTCCAAGAGATGCAGACGCTGGAAATTCAAATGAGGGACCAAAATCAGGTATGAACATATTTGCTGCGATAATCACTGCAAAACTGACTGCACCGAATAATCCAGCTTTTATCATGTCCATCTTGCCATTCGCATTTACATTAAATACAGACCTGCGAATTAAACCAAAAATAAGTTTCACGCCAATGACAACACTTAGCCCAATTAAAGCTAAAATAATCAGAGTAGGAATCATATAAACAGTTGTGCTAACTGTGGTAAACGATGTAAAGAGAAGTAATATTAATCCTCTACTAACTAAAAACCATCCCATTAATGTAAAGGCAAGTTGGCCAATGAATTTCACCATATCACGTTTCTCTTCTTGGGGTAGCTGTTCAATCAGTTCATCTGCATAACTTTTCGGATCATGACCAAATACTTCAGCCGCCGTTTTCCCCTCATTTTGAGCTGCAATCATATGATCTAACATTTCCATTAGCACTTCTTCTGCATGCTGTTCTGATAGTGTTAGGTCTGTGCGCAAGTAAACAACCATGCTCGTATAATATTTCTCGTTTTCTTCAGTTAACAATTTTCTTTTTTCATTGTTTTGTTGAATTAATTCATTCAATTTCATTTGGAAGCCCCCTTCAATAATAAAGCATTAATCGGCACAGATAATTGCTGCCACTCGTTTGTAATGATTTCGAGTGCTTGAATCCCCTTCGGCGTAAGAGAATAATATTTTCGGTTTGGACCTGATTCAGATGTTCGCATTTCCCCATATATTAAATCATTTTTTTGTAGACGTAATAGGACGGGATAAACAGTTCCCTCACTCACATCTGGCAATCCAACTAGCTGCAGTTTCTTTGAGAGTTCATACCCATAAACGGGTTCTTTCGAGATGACTGCCAGCACACATCCATCCAATATCCCTTTTAGTAACTGACTACGAATCGACATAAAACCACCAAGCTCTCAGTGTATTGTAATACAAGGTAGCAGATATAAATTCAACTACCTTGTTTTGCAAAGTAGTTACTTAAAGTATAGATTAATATTTTTTCTCAGTCAAACATATAGTTTAAAAAGGAGTTGTAGATATGACCGAACCCATTCATATAATGATATTGATACTTCAAGTGCTCATCCCATTAATTATTTCCTTAATTCTCTTTTCTAGTACTCTATTAACGAAATGGCGTAGGTTGATTACCATTCTACTATTTTTGTTGATTAGTAGCCCACTCTCTTATGCGCTGATCTTTACGTATTTCAATTTCCCTATTCAAGCTAATATTGGGGTTGGCACGATTACGATCTTCGTTTGGTCTTGTTCACTCGTGCTATTTCTAATTGCCATAATTCGAATATCAATTAAAATAAAATCATTAAAGAAAGATGGATCTGACTATTAACTCAGCTTAACTTGAATATTGAAATCAGCTTATTACATCTCATCAATATGTGTGTATTCCAACATTACATGCTTTTTTTCCAACATTAATCATAAGAATTACAACATTAGCTCGAAATTTTCCAACATTATAAATCCTATTGTTCGTGTCCGATAGAGCCGTTCAAAAGAAAGAGGCTGTCAGAAAATCCATTTTCACAGATTTTTTGGACAGCCTCTTAGGTATTATTTTGAGTGTAGTCGAAGATAAGTTGGATGAACTCAACCTATATTAATTCATAGAAAAGAGGAGAACCAATGTGTACTTCGGTTCTCTTCTTTCATTAACCTCTATCCTAACTTCATGACGTGTGTGATATGTGGTGCATCATGTGTTTCTTCGAATCCATTCGCTCTATAAAAGGCATCGGCTTTTGCAGACTCTGTTTTACAGGTAATTTCTTTAAAGTTTTCACTTGCATGATTTTTTAATTCAGAAAGCAATTGTGAGCCTACGCCTTGTCTTCTAACACTTTGCAACGTATAGAACCTTTTTAAACGTGCTGTATCTTTATTTTCATAAGGATTTTGACTAATCCCACCAATAGCTACTAATTTATCTGGACCTTCCCATACGCCATAAAGAGCTTCACCTTCTTTACTGAACGTATTCGTTCCATCTTCGTAATCATTTACTAACCGAGTTAAGAACCGGTAACCCTCTTCTTCACTTTCCGCTACCAACTGTGATACATCGACTTTCTTCAAATCTTCTATACGTTGAACTTTAAATGTCATTAGAGTTCCTCCTCTTTCATCAGCATTTTACTTTGTCTTACCCTATGTTTATTCGATAAAGACAAGTGTAATCCCTCTATTTTTTAAATTTTCAATCAATACTATTCAAAAAGAAAAGCTGACCGTTAAGTCAGCTTTTCATCATTGATGAACAAATTTCTTATCTACATTATACTTCGCTACCAGTTTGTTAATGGCATACGTTTCGTAAATTTCACGATCTAGTGCGTCATCCACGAAAAAGATTTCGATTTTCACTACTTCCTCACGATGATTTTTAATCGGAGAAACATTGTCTTCGAAATGTTTTTTCACACGTTGTCTTAACTTACGTGCTTTTCCTACAAATAGCAACTCATTTTCTCTGTTGAAGAACATAATGAGTCCACCTTTGTCGCGTGGAATTTGATGAAAATCAATAAATCCATAAACTGATGGGATTTCTACTTCATTTTCTTTCACTACTTGTGTACGTTGTCTAATTACTAAATCTGGTTTTGGCAATTCGATCTTAATCATATTCAGTCACGTCCTCGCTATATCTAGACTGTTATATTATCATATTTACGGCATAAAATCTAATTTCACTTAGCGAGTCATTGAATACCGGCTAGAATTGTCCTATCTAACACTTTCAATAGCTTGTCGTACGCTCGCAAAAGTATGGAATGAAGAAAAATCAATTCCTGCTTGAACAACTGCCATTGATAGGTTGGGACGAATTCCTGTAAATAATACGTGTATGCCTAAAAGTTGCAATACGTTGTGAATTGTAAAGACGTGATGGGCAACCTCTTGATCAATCGTCAAGATTCCTGAAAAATCAATGATTAAATGTTCCACTTCAAGAGTTGGAATGGTTGGCAATACATTATTTAATAAATGCTGAACACGTTGTTGGTCGATAATACCGATCAATGGTAAAACCGCAATTCCTTCTTGAACCGGCACAATCGGTGCAGAAAGTTCATTAATTTCTTTTTGACGGTCATACATTAAGCCATCTCTGTATGCTTCATAAGCAAAAATCGTTTCAATCATGCTGACATCCATTAAGTAACTTACACGATTGTTGATGGTTACTACATCTTCAGTCGATAATTCGTGGTCGATTGAAATTTGAGTGATTCTCTTTAAAAACTTTAAGCGATTTTCAGCATATGGTTTAATCAATGCAGAAAGTTGCGATAACAATTTAGCTTGTTCCTCGCCATATTTTTTACTCCACTCAATTAGTTCTTCAGCAGCATCTTCATCACTATCTTTAAATGATTCTGCTAACAGTATGAGAAATTCTGCATTCGTTTTCACTGACAACTGAATTAAATCTTCAGTAACTTCAATTTCGACAGTCGCCAAACTTTCCTCAACCATTTCTCGTGAAATTTCTTCAGCATGATTTATTAAATATTTACCCACACGGTTAATTGCTTCCATCGTTCACACATCCTCATTTTTATCTCTTTGTCAATCTAGCTTCTAAATGGATTCTACTATAAAACGGAGCAATAAACATGAATATTCAATAATTTCCTTAAAAAAACAAACAAAACCCACTCATTTTAGAAAAGAGTGGGTTTTTTCGCACTATTTTGATTGATAATTTTCTATCGCTTGTCCGATTTTGGTTTCAGTGATGTTCCAATGAGATTCATGCCAAACCGGCTTTTCATCTGAAATTAAAAAGATTTGTGGTGATTTGTGTTGGACACCCAAATTGCTTTCGATTTCATTCGATACTGGTCTGCTTTCAATAACTTTTACGAGGTACGTTTCAACGTCAGATTTAAAGGACGTAAATTCTCGATAAGCAGCTGCACTCACTGGACAAGTCGTACTATGTTTGAAGATTAATACGGGTTGATCTTTAGATTTCTGTAATACATTTTCCCATTCAGGCAAAGTAGAAATTTCTGTATATGTCGACATCATAAAACACCCTTCCCTCATTATTTATTCCATTATCTCAATGAACGCAATGATACGCACGTAACTTGTCTTTTCATTTGGTTTATAAGCTCGATTTTTCGGCTATAAAGGTGAAAACAAACACAAAAAAATAGAAGGAGGAGACAGCATTGTCAAAAGATATGACAAGAAAAGAAGTGATTGAAAAAGTCGCAACTTCTTTAGGCGTAGAAGATTATACCGAAGTCGATCTGGAAAATGAATTCACTGATGATGTCGATGATGAAATAGAAAATGAAATCTAATTAGAAAAATACATTATGCACCCAAAATTGTGTGAGCAATTTAGGCGTTACACTATATTTCTTATTCGTATAAAATAAGCCAAGTCCATGTGTTACTTCACTAGGACTTGGCTTATTTCATTAATTCCTTGGTGGCATTGGCACAAAAACACTTGTTTTAGCAGCGTACTCTGCATAACCTGGTTTTTTCGCGTTTTTCTTTTCGAGCAATGGCACTCCCGATATTTTTAATAGGAAGAAAGTCAGCAGTAGTGGACTGATAAACGAAATCCATCCGAATGGTACTGCACTTGCAATGATGCTAATTCCAAACCATTGAGTGGCTTCCCCAAAGTAGTTCGGGTGTCTCGTGTATTTCCAAAGTCCTGTTGTGATAACTTTCCCTTTATTCTCAGGCTTCTGAATAAAGGCACCTAGTTGTGCGTCCCCAATCGATTCAAATAAGAACCCCACAACCCAAACAATGACCCCTAAATACACAGGCCACATAGCTAAGATGGTATCACTTTGACTAATACCTAAGAAGATTCCTAATGAGAACAATAGAGAAACGGTTCCTTGAAGCATAAACACGCGAACAAAAGCTGTTTGTTTTACTTTATTCCCCCACTTTTTACGCATGTCTTGGTAGCGATAATCTTCTGGTTTTCCAGCATTTCTCGAAAACAAGTAAATAGATAAACGTAGTCCCCAAATAAGTACCAATGCGGCGATTGTTAAAGACACCACATTGTATAGTCCTGTATATACTAGTACGACTGTCGTTGTAATAATAAACGTTATTCCCCAAATAATATCAACAATCGAGTAATTATCGAGTTTTACAGCAATTAACCAGATGGTGCTCATAAACAAAAACATACATACTGCAGCAATTATCACCAACATTCGACTCACCTGCACATTCCTTTTTTATTTTCCTGAATAAATCTATTATACTTTCGCTAACTTGAGAACGCATGAACGGATGTGCGAATGGAGGAAGTAAAATGAAAATTGCATGGGTTACTGACAGCTCTGCCTTAATTCCCCTAAATGCAAATACAGAACATATCTATGTTTTACCTTTGCAAATTAACCACGAAAATAAATCCTATAAAGACGGCATCGACTTAACGCCATCGAAATTTTATCAGTTATTGAATAACTCGAACACTTCTCCAAAAACGTCTCAACCGACAGTTTTCGATATTGAACAACTGTTTCAAAAACTAGAAGCCTCTTATGACGTTATCATTGCAGTTCTAATTTCCAATAAAATCAGTGGAACTTTTGCAACTGTAGCATCCGTTGCGCAAAACTCCAAGATTCCAGTACATCTAGTAGATTCAAAAATCATTTCTTGGCCCTTATATGACTTAATAGAACAGGGGCGAGTTTTGGCATCAAACGGAGTAAAGCCAGCAGAAATTGCAGATACCTTAAACAACGGTGATTATACTTACAACAATCGAATTTTTGTAGCAGATTTACAACAACTTTTAAAAGGTGGCCGAATCAGCAAGGTCGGATTTTTGATTGGCAGTATCCTAAAAATACATCCCATATTACAATTTAAAGATGGTTCGATCGAAGTCGTTCATAAAATAAGAACTCGAAAAAAATCATTTGTCCAAATGATTGATGATTTTGTTCCTTCTGAATCTGAAGCTTGGGTTCTTCACTGTGGAGATGAAGAAACCGCAATCATGATTCAACAAATGATCATTTCTCGATATCCAAACCAACTTGTAAAGACCGGAGAATTAAGCCCCATTATCGCCATTCATGGTGGCCAAGGCAGTTTCGCCATTGTTTCAAAAACTTAGAGAAACAAAGAATGTAGGTAAAAGAATAATAGTTTAGATAACTTCATAAATAACCGACTGAAATGAAATTGGTCGGCTATTTCTTTCGCTAGGCGACTCCAGCGGATTACAGAATAACAAAGACAAAGAACGCCACGTCGTGTGGCAACGTCTTTGAAACCAACATCCTGTTGGCCCCCGCGGAAAGCGACCGCTGCAATTGAAATCCACATATTATTAGTCTTCAGTCTCTGACCTAGCTTACACCTTTAATGGTGCTTGCTAGGTCTTTTTTTAACTACAACGTTCTCTAATCACTGAGAGACTTTAGAACCTGTATTAGCAGGAAAAACCTCAATCTTTTTATCTATATGAAGAAGATGAAATGACGTAAAATGTCGAAATAATGTAGATAGAATTTTGTCGGGGAGGGATGGATATGAATTTAGTTTCTGAACAACTAATGGAGTCAATCAATGCAGCGAGGAAAATAGCATTTCAAAATCCATCTCAATCTTTTGAAATGGCTCAAAAAGCTCGACAAGTTGCTCGAGAGAACTCCTTACAAACGGAAGAAGCTGCCGCGTTATTTGCAATGGGTTTAGCATGTCGCTCGATGACAGAATTGAAACGGTGTTATGACCATGCTTACGATTCGTTATGAACAACAAGGTAATAATAGCGGAGTTGCGGAAGCCTTAAATTTAATAGGCGTAGTCTACTTTTACTATGCACAATATGAGCAAGCGTTAGAGTACTTTTTAAATTCTTTATTTCATCTAAAAGGTTTAGATGAGTACTTAATTAAGAGCCGTGTGTATAACAACTTAGGGGAAGTTTATCGAGAGGTTGGAGATTAAGTACAAGCGCTAATCGCTTTTGAAAAGGTTCTTAGAATTTCATAAGACTATCAATTCGACATGAACTTGGCTGTCATCTTAGAAAACATCGGTGAAATTCATTTAAAGAACGGAAACTATGATACAAGTTATAACTACTATAAAAAGAGTTACGATATGTTGATCAATCTCGATGATGTTCCCTCTTTGGCTGAAGTTGAAAATAAAATCGACAAAATTCACTTTATAAAAAAAGAGTATATTTTGGCTAAACGTTTTTACGATAGTGCTTTAAAGCGTTTAGAACATATCGGGAATAAATTCTATACCATTGAGGTATTGATCAACAAAGCTGAAATGGAAAAAGCATCAAATGAAAGTAGTTTTTTAGAATATTTGAATTTAGCTGCTATACATGCTGAGCAAATACAAGCTCGAAAAAAACTAAGTTCCATCTATAAAATTCTCACTGAAAACTACGAAGGAAAAGGAAAATTCGAACTTGCGCTGGACTATTACAAACGGTATCACGTTGCGGAACAAGCAGTCGAAACTCAAGTAATTTCGCAAAAACTTGAAATAATTAAGATTGAATTAAACAAGGTGTTCACCGGAAAAGAAGTAGAGAAAGTTTCTAAAATGAACGAACAATTAGAGACGGAAATCGTTCTTCACAAAAAACAGTTGGCCGAATTAGAGAAGCTTAATCTCGATTTAAGCGATGAAGTTTTTTACGATGAATTAACAAAAGTCGCGAATCGAAGAGGCGTCACGAGATATCTTCAAAAGGTTTGGGAAGAATCCTCTGACGAACAAAACATTGCCCTAATGATGTTAGATATCGATCACTTTAAGTGGTATAACGACTATCACGGACACGTACAGGGCGACGAATGCTTGAAACAAGTGGCGAAATGCATGGAAAAGACCTTTGGGTATCAAAAAGGGATTCTTGGCCGTTATGGTGGCGAGGAATTTGTTTGCTTTACGAACGGTATTGACGCGGAAGAATTGAAGCTTTGTGCTGAATCAATCAGAAAAGCCGTTGGTGCCTTAAACCTGACGTATCAGTATAACGGCGAGACGCTTCCAGTCACCATAAGTATTGGTGCCATTCATTGCAAGCGATCTCAACTAAACCGTATTTTAGACATGTACGTTATGGCTGACGATGAGTTGTATCAAGCAAAAAATAACGGACGTAACCGTGTTGAACTTCGCGTTTTATGATAGGGAGCTTTAAATGAAAAAAGATGACGCCAATATCGTGTTGGCGTCATCTTTATTTATTTTTTTCATTGATCGATTAAGCTAACTGAAACTTTCACGTCGAGTTTATGATTTCCTCCACGGTAAATACCTTGAACAGGGCTTACATCCACATAGTCGCGTCCAACTCCAACACGAATGTGATTTTCTAAAGCTTCTACATTGTTCGTAGGGTCTAAACCTACCCAACCAATCCCTGGGACCATTACTTCTACCCATGCATGGCTAGCTGCATCACCAATTAATGCTGAATTTTCCCCAACATATAAATAGCCGCTAACATATCTTGCTGGAATCGATCTCGATCGAAGAATGCCTAACATGACATGCGTAATGTCTTGGCATACTCCTTTTTTCAAATCAAAAGACTCCGATGCTTTCGTCGTGACATCAGTTGAAGATCCATCATACGTAAAGTGATTATGCAAGTAACCCATGACATTAATTGCGTATTGAACTGGGTTGTGCATTTCACCGATTTCTGAGTCTATCTTATTCATTTGTTCTGCTGTCAAAAATGTATAGGCTGTGTTGCTTAAATAGGCTAAATAATGTTCATGAAACAAACTAGAATGGAAAATCTCTCTCATTTCGGGTGAATAATCAATTCGGTGAATAAAAGGGCTTTTTTGAATACTAACGACTGAAGTTGCTTTTACTTCTAAATGATCATGCTGATTGGCAATGAAAAATGACTCCACACTATTTCCCCAAAGATCGGTATGTTCTTTCGTCAAGGAAACTGGCGTGATTTCAGCACGATATGAGAGCAATCGTTGACACTCATCCGTTCTCGGTTTTAAGCGTATTGAATTCATACTTTGGTCGACCATGGTATCATATTGGAAAATATTTGTGTGTTCAATTTTGTATTTCATAGACGATTTCCTTTCAACGAGCGGTGGTAAATCTTGTTCTGCATTCTGAAATTGAATTTGTGCAGATTCTGGCTCAATTAAATAATACGTCTTTGAAAAAATTTGTCCAATCTCATTACACTTATTTTGGAATTGATTTAAAAACGATAACATGCCGTCCGAATTAACTTCATTTATTGTCATGACATCAAAGTCGTTCAGTAATTCATTCAACGCGCTGTAAAGTTTTTCAGAATAAGGGGCAACTTTTGCGTTTTCAAGCGCATCGATTGCTGAGCGCACATGATCCATATTGTAACGAATCGACCTTGGGAATGAACCATCGGCTATAAGGAAAGTCAGAATGGTTTTCGGATCCATTTTAGGTTGATTCACCTTAAGATAAGCTTCGTAGCCATTAACCATTCGTAAAGCAGACAGCCATGCGTAATAGTCTTCACCTTTATAAGCCAACTGGGTTTCGCGGGTATGTTCGCAAACCACATTCAATATACGTGCCGTTTTTTCAGCACGTTCTAACCATTTGCCGATTTTTATCATTCGATACGCTACTCCACGAGACATACTAGATTCAACAATGCCTTGTGCAGTTAATGAAGCTAGTTTTACTTTACGGAAGAAACTTCTCAAATTTCGTATAGAAAAGGGTTCCCTTTCCGCTTCAAGTCCATATAAATAGATATCATTCCAAACTTCAAATAGTTCATTTGGCAAATGATCTCTACTGATACGTGCATTTTCTCTCGCAATCCGTACGCAAGTTAATATGGAATTGGCATTCTTTTCGTCAAAAGCTAAATACCGAATATACGTTTCATCCGATGCTTCTGATTGTTGAAATGCTCTAAACTCTTTTTCTGTTGAACATATTTCAAAAAGAATTTCCCATTGCTTTCCTTCAATTGAATCTTCCGAAAATGTTTCAACCATTTGAGTTAATTGGACATCTAAAACTCGAGTATTTAATTCTGCTCGTTCTATATTACGGGACATCCAATAGAGTGAATCCGCTACTCGACTTAACATTAGCTTCTCCCCCCTGACTTCATAACCCAAGTATCTTTTCCGCCACCACCTTGTGATGAATTCACCACGAGCGACCCTTTTTTCAATGCCACACGTGATAATCCTCCAGGAAATACATGTGTTTCCTTTCCACGTATAACAAATACACGTAAATCCACATGACATGGGTAAAACTCTTCCCCTTGGTATGCTGGAGCTCTTGATAACTGAATGGTTGGTTGTGCAATATATTGATGTGGTGCTTCTAAGATTTTCTCTCGAAAAGTCTCGATTTCTTCTACGGATGCATGCGGACCAATTAACATATCGTACCCACCTGAAGCACCCACATTCTTCACCACTAATTCGGATAACCTTGATAGGACCCAGTCACGTTGAACGGGATCTTCTAAACGATAGGTCTTTACGTTATCGATAATCGGCTCTTCATTCAAATAAAAACGGATCATATCTGGTACGTAAATATACATCGCCTTATCATCTGCAACTCCGTTACCAATTCCATTCAAGATCGCTACATTGCCATTTCGATAGGCACTCAATAGTCCTGGCACTCCTAAAGTAGAATCTTCTCTAAACGCTTCTGGATCTAAAAAGTCGTCATCAATTCGACGATAAATAATATGAACTTTTTCCAACCCACGAATCGTCTTCATATAGACAATGTCGTTGACAACAATTAAGTCACGGCCTTCAACAAGTTGCAGTCCCATTTGTTGTGCTAAAAACACATGATCATAATAAGCAGAATTGTACATGCCCGGCGTTAACAAAACAGCACGTGGATTTTCCACACCTGCAGCAGCATGATCCATGATTGCTTCGTGTAGGTAAGTCATCTGATGTTCCAAAGTTTGTACTGAGTTTTTAGCGAAAAATTCGGGATAGATTTGTCTCATCACATATCGATTTTGATAGACATAAGACATACCTGAGGGGTTACGAAGATTATCTTCTAGAACTAAGTAATTTCCATTTTCATCACGAATTAAATCAATACCCGCCATAAAAATATGATTATTTAAAGGAACTTTCAATCCTTGAACTTGCTTCGCATAGTAATACTGATTGGAATTAATTAATTCTTTAGGGATTATTCCAGCCTCAACGATACGCTGATCATGATACACATCATCTAAAAATCGATTGAGTGCCTCTGTCCGTTGAATCATTCCTCTTTCAATCGTCTCCCAATCTTCGGGTGGAATAATGATGGGAACAAAGTCAAAAGGCATCGTTCTTTCTGCTCCAACATTATTATGATAAACAGTGAATGTGATGCCTTGTCTTAAAAACGAAAGCTGCGCAGTTTCATGTTTTTCTTTTAACTCCTCTTCTGTAAACGTATGTAAAATCTCATAAAATTTTTGATAATGATTCTTCGGCTTACCGCTTGCTTCAAGCATTTCATCAAAAAACGGCTTTACGTTGTAAGACTGAAACATTTGACCACCCTCTCTATAAAAAAGTTAGAATAGTTTGATAATTATAGTTCTAGTGTACCATACTAATCTATGTTTCTTTACCCCTATAAAGCCTATGACAAGCACTTATGAAAAAATAAATAATCTATCTTTGTTATGTAAAACGAGTTGCCATGACGGCAACTCGTTGTTGTTTGATAATATGGCGGTGGAAGCCGATAATATGGCGTTTGAGAGGATTAATTTGGCGATAGCGAGTCATAATATGTCGTTTGTTTCAATTATTATGGCGTTAGAGCAAGAATCCTCTGAAAATGTTACCTTGGCAGCTATCAAACTCAATTATTCATAGTCCCCAATAATCTCAACCGCTTTTTCGGTGATGCTTGTATCGATGGCTTCGTCAAATTTGAATTCGCCGCGAATTGCACCGTTTTTCTTATACAGTTCGTACTGATCACGAATATCGCCAATAAACATCTTGCCATCTGGGTTTAAGCCAGTTACGTATACATCTTCCCAAACCGCAGCGTCCTTCAGTCTTGTATATTTTGTCATGATTTCGATGATTTCATCTTTGCCAATGCCTTTCTTAAAGGCATCGTTATAATCGCGCACCCCTTTTAAATACGCAGCCATAAAACGAAGCGATACATCTTGCTCTTCATTCATAAATTGCGGTGAACCTAATACCATGGCAATTTGTGCTTCAGGTGCATAGTCAGTTGCATCTCCAAATCGAACATGGATTCCCTGTGCAACACCCGTCGTAATTAGCGGTTCAATTTGAAGTGCCGCATCGATCGAGCCATTTTCAATGGCAGCCATCATATTTCCGAATTCAGGCATTAAGACAAATTCTACATCGTCCTTTGTCAGACCAGCATGATCAAGCATTTGATGGAAAATATAATCATCTACTCCATGCTCTGAAGAAACAGCGATACGTTTTCCTTTTAAGTCACTGTAATCTTTAATTTCATCAGCTAAGTCATCTGCAATGACGAATGTGAAATAAGATTTTCCGTCCGCATTATGCCCTTTGTCTGCAATTATTTTAACGTCAATCCCTTGCGCAATGGCATTGAAGAATGATGCGGATGAAATACCGCCCGCAATATCCACTTCGCCTGAAGCAAGAGCTGGCAACATATCATCACTGTTTGCGAATGTTGCAAATTCAACTTCAATATTGTAATCTGCAAAATAGCCTTTGTCGTTAGCAATATAAAAACCCGCTCCGGATGCCGCTCCATCTTCTGCAATAACCACTTTCGTTTTCTTACTTAATGGAGCTAAGTCTCCCGATGGATTATCTTTACTCACGTCGTCATTCACATCTACGGATTCTTCATTTGAACATCCGCCAACTAATAACACCAGTATGCCAAAAACGCCTAACCACTTTTTCATCCGAACGCTCCCTTCACTTTCTTGACTCTTGAACTTCCTCTTGCAAATGACTCCAAATATCTAAAAACTTTTCGGCCATCGACGGATTGGATCGAATGTCGATTACCTTACGAGGATGCGGTAAATCCATCTTTATCTCTTTCAAAATTTTGCCTGGTTGTGAACTCATCAATAAGATACGGTCGCTTAGAAAAAGAGCTTCATCTATGCTGTGAGTGATGAACAAGACCGTTTTTTTCGTCTCGGACCAAATGGATAGTAACTCTTCTTGCAAAATGTATTTATTTTGTTCGTCAAGTGCACCAAATGGTTCATCCATCAATAAAATCTCTGGATCGTTGGCGAATGCTCGCGCAATACTAACTCGCTGCTTCATTCCCCCAGATAATTCTTTTGGATACATGCGGGCGAACTTAGATAACCCGACTTTATTCAAAAAATAATGGGTCCGCTCTTTCACAATGGACGCCGGTAAATGGCGCATATTGAGTCCGAACGCAACATTTTCTTCAACAGTTAGCCAAGGAAGAATGCCGCGTTCTTGAAATACCATGGATTGCAACGGCCGTTCCTCACTACTTTTAGCAATCGAAAAGGTTCCAGCACTTTGGTTTTCCAATCCAGCTAATATTCGAAGCAACGTCGTCTTCCCACATCCACTCGGTCCTACAATACAGACGAATTCACCATCCGCTATATCGATAGAAATGTTATCGAGGGCTGTCACACTGTCCTGTTTTTTATAAAAAACTTTCGTTAAATCTTGAATTCGAATTTTAGGTGTTTGTTCCAGATTGGTCACCTCCATGGTAAAAGTTTTCGTTGTAAAGCTCGGATTAGGAGTGAGAACAAATAGCCAAAAAACGATATGAGGATGAGCCCAACAAACATTTCTTTTAATAAAAACGCACTATACGATGTCCATATTAAATAGCCGATTCCTGATTGTGCACCCATCATTTCAGCAGCAACAATCGTTAATAAGGCAATTGCTTGCCCCATCTGAATCCCTTCAAGCATGACTGGCAATGCGCCTGGTAAAGCAATTTTCAGAAAGAAATCTTTTTGGCTAGCTCCGTAATTTTTGGCTACATCAATATAGATGGAGTCAATCGTAATGACACCTGCCACCGTGTTAATAACAACGGGAAAAAATACACTACCTGCAATCGTTACAATTTTTGAAGTTTCACCAATGCCAAATACGATTAATATTAATGGCAATAAAGCCAGTGTTGGTATGGGCATTAACGCCATGATTAGTGGAGATACAAAGTGTCGAATTGGTGCATACAATCCCATACACAAACCAATGATAATTCCGGGAATTACGCCTAACAAAAATCCAGCAAGTATTCGAAAAAGAGAGATCCCCATATGGCTAAATAGCTCACCGCTTGTTAGTAAGCTAGTAAAAGTTGATACAATTTGAGTCGGCGGAGGGAAAAATCGAGAATCGATGAGACCTGATTGTGATAAAAATTCCCATAACACAAGTAACAACAACGGAGACGATATGGTCAACGCTGCTTTCATGCGGCCCTTTCTTTGCTGTTTTCGCCATTCACGCTCTTCCGTTACAACTGGATTTATCACTTCCTTCATCGTTCACCACCTCTTCTTCAAAATAATATGTAATCTGTCGAAAATGTGTGCAATTAGAAACAGTTCAAACAGTGCATAAACAAGTCTCGACTCATTATTTTCCACAAAAAAATGACCCAGCAAATTTACTGGGTCATGACTTCTTCTTATTCAAATCATTACAATCGGTGAATCTTGGCGCTCGTTTTTAAAATCTGTGTCGTCTGGGTTTCTTCGGTATTCCCATTCACTTGCGATTTTGCTCTTTTTGGTCGAGTCCAATTGTGATGAATTTGTGCTGACTTATCGTCAAGCGGTGTTTTTTTACTCATCCACGTCACCCCTCTTTCATTGAAATAAAAAGAAGAAATCAGGTTTAGTTTGCGTTACCTATTTTTATTTATTCACTAGGAAACAATTCCTTACTGTTTCGGCAAATTTTCCAGTATGTCTCTAAAGCCTTTTTCAAATTTCTCGTTGTCTTCTTTTTGACGTTTTTTTGGTCCTTTCATGCGACCACCTGCTTGTCTCACTTTCTGAGACATGTGTCGGCTATATAATAGTTGGTCAATATTATCGTTTGTATAAGCTCGACCGTTTTGGTCAATCACTAACCCTTGTTTTGCTAACACCATGGCTGCAAGACCATAATCTTGTGTCACAACGATATCGCCTTTATTTACCCGATTCACGAGAACAAAGTCAACGGCATCTGCACCTTTTGAAACCATGATTGTTTCTGCGCCGTCACGTTGCATATTATGAGCGGTATCGCAGAACAAATACACCGGTATGGAGAACTGCTTTGCAATTTTAATGGTTAAATCTACAACGGGACATCCATCTGCGTCTACTAAAATATTGGTCATCAGTTCATTCCTTCCTGCTGTTTTCAGTAAATCTCCTCTAAACCAACTTTCAACCTTTTTGAATGAAGATTGAAATGCTAAACCCTACTATAGCACCTTGAATAGAAAACGTGTAAACTAGAATTTATCGAAAGATTCAGGCGATTGGAGATAACCATATGCATTTTTTCTTGAAAGTAGGACTCGGTTTAGTTCGAATGAAAAACTTATCCTTATTATTAGCCACATTATTCTTTATCTTATTTTGCACGGTGACTATTTATATGTTAGAACCCCAAACTTTTGAAAGTCTTCTCACATCATTTTACTTTGTAATGACCACCTTTTCCACGGTCGGATATGGTGATTATTCACCTACTACAATCGCAGGTAGGTTATTTACCATTCTTATGTATTTATTCGGCATTGGATTACTAGGAGTCGTCATTGGAAAAATTGTAGACACATTTTCTTTATTTAGAAAACGGAAGGAAGAAGGCAAATTGGCTTATACCAAAGAAAATCATATCATTATTGTGGGTTGGGGCAAAAAGACAGAAACAGCAGTTGATGAAATATTGGCATCTGATACAACGAGTGAAGTGGTGATTATTGATACTTTACCCAAATCTCCTACAGATGTTGCACTAGAGCGAGTACATTATGTTCAAGGTGATCCTTCCGAAGAAGAAACGTTTAACCAAGCAAATATTAAAAAAGCCAAATCAGTCATTATTTTTGCAGATGATGCCATTCAAATTCCATCTTTGCGTGATGCCAAGACACTTACGATTGCCATTACTGTTGAACGTTTGGCAAGTCATGTACACACGACAGTTGAGATTATGACAAAAAAACAAATCCCTAATTTCTCACATGTGAAAGTGGATGAGTTTATCCTATCTCAAGAAACAACATCTTTGCTTGCGGTTCGTTCCGCCATGCATCAAAACGTCAGTACCATTGTGACACAATTAATAAGTAGAAGTATTGGTGAAGATTTGTTTGAAGTACCAAAAAATGATAAGTGGCAAACCTATGGAGATGCTTTTCATGATTTACTCTCAAATGGTGCAACTTTAATTGCTGACCGTGATCATATGGATATCAATCGAAAATTAGACGAGAATATTCCTTCAGATGCCATATTGTATGTTATCTGTGATGATGATACTCACCGTAGATTGCTAGCTTTAAATAAATAGTTTAATAACCCAAATTTGCTCAAGGAGGAAATTGATATGACATTTTCTATCGTTGGATATGATCCACAAACAAAAGAGCTCGGTGTTGCTGTTGCATCCAAATTTTTAGCCGTTGGAGCAGTTGTTCCATTTGCAAAAGCTGGAGTTGGCGCGATTGCTACACAGTCGTGGGCTAATTTAGATTATGGAAAACATGGGCTAGAGCTTTTAGAAAAAGGACTTCCCCCTCAACAAGTGCTTGAAAAATTAATACAGTCGGATGACAAATCTGCCTCAAGACAAGTTGGTATCATCGATGCTAAAGGAAGAAGTGTCACTTTTACTGGAGAAGATTGTTTCGATTGGGCTGGAGGCTCGGCTGGTGATCATTTTGCAGCTCAAGGAAATATTTTAGTGGATCAACATACGGTTGAAGCGATGGAGTCAACTTTCTTACAAACGCAAGGTTCATTAGCTGAGCGATTGTTGTCTGCCCTACTTGCAGGTGATTCAGCGGGTGGTGATAGCCGCGGGAAACAATCTGCAGCGTTGTTGATTGTTAAAGAAAATGGCAGTTATGGTGGCTACAATGACCGCTATATCGATTTAAGAGTAGATGATCATGAGGAACC
Source organism: Paenisporosarcina sp. (assembly GCF_057785155.1). Classification (NCBI taxonomy): domain Bacteria; kingdom Bacillati; phylum Bacillota; class Bacilli; order Caryophanales; family Caryophanaceae; genus Paenisporosarcina; species Paenisporosarcina sp. The sequence continues at coordinate 15,799 of NZ_JBYNRN010000041.1, read as the reverse complement.
TGTTCAAGAGTTAACTCGATTATTAAAGTTACATAAACTGTATTTTGAACCTACATTGCCTGAAGACGTGGTTGAAGTGCAAGGCTTTCTAGCAAAAGAACTCCAAGAGTTATTATACGAAAATGGCCATTTACAGCGTGAGCTTTCTGAACACGATGATTTATTAAACGCCATTGAGTCGTATCATTTAATTGAAAACTTTGATGAACGTGTCCAACCTCGTGGCATGATTGATCAAAAAGTCGTGGAATACATGAGAATTAAATAAATGAGAAAAGCCATTCTATTGATGAATGGCTTTTTTATTCGGTTAATTGCTCTGCTAACTTGAGCAACTCTGTTTCAACTTGAGATTCATCTAATTTTGGCATTATTAATGTGTATAAATATGTAACGTCTTTAACAACAACATCTAATCGATTCGGTGCTATGTAAAAAGCTTGATATCCATTTTTCAATATGATTTCTTTAGGTGTGGTATCAGGATATTCCACATTTGCAGTTGAGGTTGTAATTATTAATTCATTTGAATTTTCATCACTTGTTATAAAACTAGCTTCTGGATTGAGCCCTTTTCCTCCGTAATCTGTAATGCCTAAAGAATTGAATTTCTTTGCATTGAATGGTAATTGCTCGGGTAAATTAACCTCGTACGGCAATGAATCAATTGCTACTTCAACAGAAGGTGCACTATAAAATTTCATGGATACCTCACTATTTTTCGATTCAACTAACTTGGATGTATCTAAACTATTCGAACAAGCAGTTAACATTAACAAGCTAACTACTAAAATAATTTTCTTCAAATATATCACCCCTAATATGATTATACAGTTATTTACTATTTTTTGGCTGTTTTACCATAAATGAATATACATATATCGAATCCTTGAAAGGAGTTATCATCAAATACATGAAGATGCCTTATAACTTTAAGTTATTTTTATTGCTAAGTTTTTTCTTCGCATTTGGATTTGGGTTGATAGCTATCTTAGTTCGTCTGAATAAAATGGATCGTTTCGATAAATTAGTCACAACTTATATTCAAGATTTCGAGACTTCATTCTTAACAAGTATCATGCAATTATTCACTTACATTGGTTCGATGTCTTTCATTCATATTTTAGCCTTTGTCATTTTTATTATCTTCTACTTCTTTTTGAAGGATCGATCAAAACTTCTTCTTTTCATTATCGTCTTGCTCGGTTCACATTACCTTTTCCGTCTATTAAAACAATTATTCAAAAGAGCACGACCCGATTTTCATCGACTTATTGAAATCGGTGGATATAGTTTCCCAAGTGGGCATGCGACGAATGCTTTGTGTATTTATGGAATACTCACCTTTGTTTTGTGGCAGCATATCCCCGCTCGCTGGGGACGTATCATTTTGTCTATTTTTAGCATCTTCATGATTCTGTCAATTGGATTCAGCCGAATCTATTTAGGTGTTCATTATCCAAGTGATGTATTAGCTGGTTATTTTGCAGGTGGTTTTTTGCTGACAATGATTATTGGGTGTTATCAACTTGTCATAATAAAAATTGATGAGAGAACGTCCTGACACTACACGTAAGTTCAGATTTAGGCATATCTTTTGACTACTATATGGCGAAAGCATAAAGTGACACTATGCTTTTTCTTAATACTTACTATCCACACTACGTTCTGGAGGTTCATAAATATGACGAATGAAAAATACAAACCACTCTTAGAACCATTTGACTTTTCAAATGGTGTTTCACTTAAGAATCGCATTGTGATGGCGCCTATGACGAATTACTCTTCCAATGAAGATGGCACAGTTTCAGACGAAGAAGTTGCTTATTATATTCGTCGCTCAAAAGGTGTCGGTATGGTGATTACTGCTTGTACATACGGAACCCCAAATGGACAAGGCTTTCCTGGTGAGTTTGCAGCACATACAGACCAAATGATTCCGAGCTTAAAGCGACTAGCTTCAGCAATTAAAGATGAAGGCGCAAAAGCTATTTTACAAATCTTCCATGCTGGTAGACAGGTGCCGAAAGAGATCGCACCGAACGGTGATGTCGTTAGCGCAAGTGCTGTCGCTTATCCCGCTGAAGGCAAACCTGTTCCTCGTGCACTAACAGAAATTGAAATCGAAGCTATCATTCGTGACTTCGGCGAGATGACTCGACGTGCAATTGAGGCTGGGTATGATGGTGTTGAAATTCATGGTGCCAATACGTATTTAATACAACAGTTCTTTTCTCCACACTCAAACCGTCGAACCGATCGATTTGGTGGAACGTTAGAGAAACGAATGACCTTCCCATTAGCTGTTGTAGATGAAGTAAAACGCGTTGTGAATGAGTACGCAAAAGAACCATTTATCGTTGGGTATCGGTTCTCCCCAGAAGAACCGGAAGAACCAGGTATTACGATGGTTGACACACTCATTTTAGTAGATCGATTAGCTTCAAAAAATCTAGATTACTTACATGTTTCTCTTATGGATTTTTGGTCTACACCTAAGCGAGGCGTTGAAGATACTCGTTCACGTATTGAACTCTTACAAGAAGTCATTGGAGATAGAGTTCCGCTTATCGGGGTTGGATCCATCTATACCCCAGAAGATGCACGAAAAGCGCTAACTTCTGGAGTACCGTTAATTGGGTTAGGTCGGGAATTATTAATTGACCCAGAATGGGTTCAAAAGATTGAGCAAGGTCGCGAAGATGAAATTGTCACGAAGCTTGAAATCGATAAACAAGTAGAGTTAGATCTTCCTACTCCTCTATGGCAAAGAATCTTAAAAAATCCAGGATGGGTTCCAGGCATATAATGAAAAAGATTGAAACGGCATTGATGATGCTCGTTTCAATCTTTTTTTGGATATTCAATTGCGAACAACCGGACATCTTCGGAAGTTGACGTATATTTAATCGTCCCTTCGTCTTTCATTCCTAATTTTCGAAGAAGGTTGGCGGACTTTTCATTATCAAGTGAAGTAAAGCCAACAATTCGGCGGTGAGCTAAGATTTCAGCACCATACGTTAAGGTACCTTTTGCAGCTTCAAACGCATACCCTTTTCCCCAATACGTAGAAAGTAATGCAAATCCAAGATCAACGTCTTTTAAGAAATCACGATGTAGCAGACCACAAAGTCCTATTGGTTGTGCGTTTTCCTTCAATTCAATTAAGTACAAGCCTATCCCATGCTCATTATACATGGTCATGGGTCCTTCTTTGATGTACTTTTTCGCATCTTTAACTGTACGAATGCCGCGGTCTCCGATGTATTTAATCCAATCCGGTTCATTTAAAAGGGTTACGATAAACTCTGCATCTTCCTCAGTTAAATGTCGGAGTGTTAGCCTGTCTGTTTCCAAAATTTTCATGTCATTCACCTCTTACACTAATAAAGATTTCTTATATAATTAGTCTCCTACTTTTTCAATCAACTCAGGCGAATTATTTTTAGGAGAATTCACTTTGTCCGATACTTCGTATGCTTCTAGATGACCATCTTGGAGAGGAATCAAAAACTTCTTTAAATCAGCCAGTGTTTTCATTTCTGGATTTAACCACTTTTGTTCATCTGATGGTTTTAAAATAACAGGCATTCGATCATGAATGTTTGACATGAGTTCATTAGGTGTTGTGGTTAAAATCGTACATGAATGAATCGTATCTCCTTTAGGAGATTTCCAAGATTCCCATAAACCAGCCATCGCAAAAAGTTCATCATTTTTCATTTTGATGCGCATGGGTATTTTCCGGTCGTCCGTTCGTTTCCACTCGTAAAAAGAATCTGCAATAACGAGACATCTTTTTCTCTTGAATGCTTCTCGAAAACTAGGCTTTTCATGCACTGTTTCTGAACGGGCATTAATCATTTTAAAGCCAATCTTCGATTCTTTTGCCCACGGTGGAATTAGTCCCCACTTTAAGAACCCGAGTCTATTTTTCGAGCCATCATTAACGACTGATAGGACCATTTGAGAAGGTGCAATATTATAGCTTTCTTCGTATTTAGTTATATCAAAAGTGGCTTCCCCAAACCGATCTTCTATTACTTGGAAGTCAGCAGTTAAACTATACCGTCCACACATTTCTTTCACCATCCTTTATAAGCAAATATAATCGTTTCTCTAGGTTTTCCCTTTATTCAGATTAAAAAAACGCATAATTTCTTACACTGATATCCATAACCCTACGCCGTATGAAAAAACCGTCCATATTCATTCAGGAAGGACGGTTTCACAGTATTCAACTATTGATTAATATACAACTCAAATGTATCTTTGAAATCTTTTTTAGCGTATTTCTTCCGATTCTCATACAACCAATTTTGTGAGAATCGAGCAATATCTTCAAATGACTGAGCAGGAGTCACTTCATTGTTACTAATACGACCTATAGACTGGGAAGCATAATTCAAACTTGTTTCAGCAATCGCATATTTCTTTTCGTTTTCTTTCACTTCAAGTGAGATTGCAAATAAGACTTTATAAAGATCTTTAATTTCCGTTAAAAACCGTTTATGAATATCAACGGATAATGGTGTACTGCCAATCGTGAATTTGATTTCGACATCTAAATCGATGGTACCGGCCGTTTCTAGAGCTACATTGGTAATTGGATGCAGTGCGTATTCATACCGTTTCAATGTTCTTTTTTTACTAACTGCATTTGCGCCGTCCACGTGAATGAGTGCTTTGTTTGTAAAACAATATTCATCTGCTTTGGTCTTAATCAAGAAGAAAATTTCTTCTCCTGATTCGTGCATAACAAAATCGTCTGCTTCCGTCTTATCAAAATCAGCTTTTGGTACCACAATTCCAATATCCGATAAACCTAATGCTTCTGCAGCTAACTTTTTAAACATCGAAATCCTCCTTAAAATTCAATCGTCATCTTCTAATACGATTAACAAAACACGAAGTTTCAAGTTTTCAGAATGCCAATTTTGTTTGTCTATTATTTATTAATTTATTTCAATGCACCCACACTCGTAAGACTTGTTTCAACTGTTATCTCAAATTGTGCTTTTGCTAACAATTCTTCGGTTAAGCCACTTGGCCAATCTCCTTTATAACGCATACGAAGGGTTTCAAACATACCAATAGGTTCAATTGATAACTCTTGACATTTTTCTAACAACGCTCTAATATCCTTGTCAATATTCTTACTCACTTCTTTTTCAAGAGTTTCAACATCTTTTTTTTCAGCTAAATCTTTATTGCCTTCATATTCACTTAGGGTACCTTCGAATTTCAAATTTAAAATGACCTTCGGCGATTCTAAATTTTCTGCCTTCACCTTAGCTTTTGATTTCACAAATTCTATAGCTACTTTCTCTTTCTCTTCATCGTCGAGAGTAATGGCAAATACACTCAATCTCTCTCTACCACGCAATATTTGAATAATCTTGCCTTCTTGTTTGGTGAAAGTCGTTTCCATTTTTCCATCACTGAACATGGCAAGTCCTTCTATATGGATGATTTCTTCTTTTAGCTCCACATATGGAGCAATCGTATCCCTTAAAGGATCGGTTTCATCATAGACAAATTCATGTATCGTTGTAAAAGGACTGAAAAAGGTATATTGCCTCTGTTGGAATAAATTGTTGATATAAGAACTTGTATTCTGTTTATCTGGGTATTCCATTCTAAGCATTTCTTCAGCAGATTCTTTCACGACAGCTACAAATACACTTGATCGTACATCCGCATCTTTAAATAAATACTCAACCATTTCTTTCATTTGTCCTTTTCTAGCAAATTCCTCACTGAATAAGACGACTCGGAGTTGTTTCAAAGAGACTGTTTTATCAGCACGGGAAGAAATGTCAACCAGTCCTTTATGCAACATATCCGTATCAACAGAAATGACTTGCGTATGTTTCTCAGCCTCAAGAGCCGGTTGTGGCATAATTACCGTCAATCTCATGTTGTCATTATCAATATAATCAAAACCAGCAACACTAATTAATCCCAGATTTTCCAAAGAAGGTTGCACACCTTGCTTAGTGGTACACCCATTCAATACTAAAAGAATACTAATCGCCATTATGAATCGAGAAACTGCCATCTTTTCACCTCATTTTTCTCCTTCTGACTAAGTGAATTAGACATAAGAGGATCGGCCATAAAATAAGACCATAACTAAAAAGGAATGTTTGTTCATAAAAAATTTTTTTTACAGTTTGAGAAATAGGAAGATTAATGACGACATACGTCAATATAGCAACCGCATATATATGATATTGACTATTTTTATTTCGAAGAGAATCGACACCTTTTTTAGCCATCCATAGATAAGCTCCAGCTGTCGTTAAAATTAAAAATACCCATAAAGTAATACCTATCTTATCAATTCTCTCGACAAAAGAGAGGTCTACTGCTTGGAACAATTTTAGAACCGGAAAGAGTATATGTTCTAGTTGCCATTCTGTAAAATACATAACTCCGACAATGCCTACCATAAAATAGAACATTATCGTTATCCAAATACCGATAGATGCATGTTTGAAGGCTTTTTCGGGCTGACGAATATAAGGAAAATAGAACATGAGTAGTTCATATCCAACGATTGTATTGAAACCACTTTTGGTTGCTTCCCAAAACTCATTACCCGTGAAGTTAAAGAGTGGCAAGAGATGCCGTATTTCTCCATTTTCAAAGCCCCATCGCAAAAAATAGGCCATCCAGCCTGTTAAGAACAGTGTCAATATACAAAATCTAGCCAGTGATTTTATACCGCCCTTAACAATAAACACCGTCACTAAAATAAAGAAGATTAAATGACCATTTATCGATCGTTCTGGCAATATGGAAACTTGAATGAGTTCTAAGTAGCCATCTATAACCGCCGCAAAAAGAACAATTGCATATATAAGTAATACAAAGTTTAATGATTTACCAATCCATTTTCCTAGAAGTTTTTCATGGATATCAAACAAGTCATCATCTTTATACTGTAAACCAAGCCAAATCATAGGGATGAGTGTGAGGTTTGCTATAACACCAAAAAGAATTGGGAACCACCACTGACTGTAGCCCACTGGACTTAAAGAGGTATTCATGGACAACAACCCCATGCCAACCATAATATTCTGAACTAGAAATACCACATGGTACCCATTCAAAATTTTCTTTTTAGTAACATCCATTTTCAATCACCCCTCTATTTAGTAGGTTTTTTCTCTCTCTTTGTTCTAGACATTCCAGTTCTTTTTTGAAAATAGGTCAATGGAAAACGAATGACACTATCAAACATGTCTGACCATGACCGCGGGATAACAGGCGTCATATACGGCGTTCCAAGTGATGTCAAATTTAATAAATGATTCAACAGCCATGCTAACGCCAACATTTGGCCTAGCAAACCAAATAATCCAGCTGCCAAAATAAAAATATACCGCACAAAGCGACTGGCATTACTCATAAGGTAGCTGGGCATTAAAAATGACAATAATGCGGAAACAGCCACTAGTACGATGAGTGTATTACTTACAATACCCGCTTGTACCGCTGCTGTCCCAATTACAATACCACCCACAATACCAATGGTTTGTCCGACCTTGGAAGGCATTCGAGATCCAGCCTCTTTCAAAACTTCAATAATTAGTTCTATAAATAGTACTTCAATAACAGGAGGAAAAGGTACTCTGCTTCTTGATTCCATGGTCATAATCAATAATTCAAATGGAAGAATGCCTGGATGATAAGATAGAGCTGAAATATACGTAGGCGTCAGCATAATGGTGATAAAGAAGCCCGCAAATCTCAAGATTCTTAATAGAGTAGCCGTTGTCCAACGGTTATAATAATCTTCTGGAGAATTAAACATTTCAAGAAACGAAGAGGGACAAATCATTACCGTTTGACTATTTTCCATTGCAACGACAATTCTTCCATCTAATAAGGAATTCACCGCAGCATCGGGCCTCGATGTCGCTCCGTATTGAGGGAACGGAGAATAAGGATTGTCCTCAAGTAATTGTTTAAGAATGACGATATCCACGTAACCTGTAAAATCTAATTGTTGAATGCGTTCCTGAATTCTTTTAAGATTTTCATCGTTAACAAGATGCTCAATATACATAATCGATATTTTGGTATTTGTTTCTTGACCGATTGTGTAATCCTTACTTTTTAACCCCGTTTGATGAACCCTTCTTTTAATAAGAGATAAATTTGCTTTTAGTGACTCTGTGAAGGAGTCTTGCGGACCAAGGACGGTTGCTTCGTTTTCTGAAGAAGTAATTGATCGTTCTGGTGGACTATAGGTATGAGCTAGTAAATATTGCTGTTTTTTGTGATTAAAAATAACGGTGTCACCGTTTACAATGGCCATTAGAAGCTTTTGCTTATTCCATCCATCAATCTCATCAAACGAATTCATTACTTCGCCCTTATCATTTACAAGTGGCAAGATAATAATTTTATGTAAAAGAACAGGCTCAATTAGCGAACTCAAATAGATAACTGTTACAAGTCCATCTTTTGTTTGATACTCTTTGAAAACAGCATCATCAATATCAGTCAGATCTTTTTTAAGAGAGTCTAACGAAACTGGTGCAGGTTCCTTCTGATGTGATGGCGGAGAAGGTTTTTCCTTGCTTTTTTCAACTACTTGTCGTGCTCGTTTCCATATTTTCATTCATTCACTTCCCTTCGTTTTTGAAGGTTTCGTATTTGAAGAAAGTTTTGCCATATGAAAAGGTATTTATTCGCAAAACGATATGATTGACATATACAGACTCATACTTTAATATTAGTTACATAAAGTAACTTAATTTATAAATGTAACTTAAAAGGAGAATGCATATGTCTTTTCATCAACATCCATCAATCTATCCAAAGCATGTCCATTTAATTGTGTCCGACTTAACAAAGTCGACAGCATTTTATGAAAACATTATTGGACTACACATTTTGAATAAAACCGAGGACAAAGTAGAGTTCTCAGCCAATCAATCAGATGTTTTATTAATCATAGAACAATGTCAACAAAATAATGTTCACATACCTGGCGCTGCAGGCCTTTATCATTTGGCACTCCTACTTCCATCCAAAGAAGAATTAGGTGCGTTATTTAATCACATCCGCAATACGGGGTATCCGTTTAGTGGTGCCTCTGACCATAAAGTTAGTGAAGCTCTATATTTAAATGATTTAGATGGCAACGGAATTGAATTGTATTATGACCGCAGTCCAGAAATGTGGAATTGGCAAAACGAACAGGTTGAAATGACCGTAGATCCACTTGATATTGAGGACTTAATTACCAGTGCAACTAAAGCGGAATGGTCTGGCATATCCTCAGGCACAATTATGGGGCATATTCATTTAAGCGTATCGAACTTAGAAAAAGCAAAAGAATTTTATGTACATGCATTAGGGTTCGATATCGTTAGTCGCTGTGGGTCTCAAGCTACATTCATCTCGTCAAATGGCTATCACCATCACATTGCCTTCAATACTTGGGGCCGACCTAAGGCGATAGAGCGTAATGATCACACGCTCGGATTACATGCGTTTTCACTTGTATATCCAAGTACCGAGACTCGAGATTTGGCGGTAAGTCGTTTGCAAGAAATAGGCGCGGTCGTAACTGTGGAAAATGATATCTTGGGAGCGATTGATCCTTCTGGTGCGAAGGTTTTATTGTTAGTTGAATAAATACAAATTCCCTCGAGCTGAGAATGGCTCGAGGATTTTTTTGGCATTTGGAATGAATAATCTAGCGTTTGAGGAAGATAATATGTCGTTCGGACGTAATAATATGGTGCAAACTATCATTAATATAGCGTTACTCGACAATAATTTGGCGTTAGAGCAAAAAAGGCATGCCAAGTCTAGCAGGCATGCCTCCTTTTGTGTTCATCTACTTCAACCTTGTACGTTGCTTGGAACTTGAATGAGTCTGTGGACCAAAACCAAATACTGAAACGCGGGTTACCTTATCGTAGACAAATGATAGTGAAGAGTTTGCTAGAATCGGTAGTACAAAGACACCACCACTTGATACCTCCTTGATTAATAGATTATGTCGACTCTATTAATTGGAACGGGCGAAGTGGAAAGAATATATCTTTTTGTAAATATTGTTTCGTAGAACTACCTAGCAATTTCAATTCCAATCAAAAATTCTCATATTAGAACTGTACTGCTATACTATTTCTATTATTAGGTAAGAGGAGCTAAATGATATGGGAGATAAAACAAATTTGCGATTGGTCTTAACTGGACTACTTTTAGCTATATTAATGGCTGCTATGGACAATACCATTGTGGCAACTGCACTAGGTTCAATATTAGCTGACCTTGGAGGCGTAGAGAGTTATGTGTGGATTACGTCTGCATATGCGGTTGCTGTTTTAGCAGGGATGCCGATTTTCGGGAAACTATCAGATATGTATGGGCGGAAGCGATTTTTCGTTTTCGGTTTAACTATATTTTTAATTGGGTCAGCACTTTGTGGCATAGCTGAGTCTGTTCCTCAACTTGCAGTATATCGTGCGATTCAGGGAATTGGTGGAGGTGCTTTATTGCCAATCGCCTTTACGATTGTCTTTGACGTATTCCCTCCAGAAAAACGAGGGAAAATGACGGGATTATTAGGGGCAGTATTTGGAGCTTCTAGTGTTCTAGGTCCATTATTAGGTGCATTTATTACCGATACGATTAGCTGGCATTGGGTTTTTTATGTGAATGTACCAATAGGGATTGCTTCTTTAGTTTTAATTCTTCGGTTTTATAATGAAACAAGGCAACATGCGAAGCTTAAGATTGATTGGTTAGGCGCCATTACGCTTGTGACAGCTATTGTGAGTCTAATGTTTGGGCTTGAGCTTGGCGGGAAAGAGTTTGCCTGGACATCTTGGCAAAGCATCTCATTGTTTAGTATTTTCGGTGTCTTCTTTATTGTGTTTTTATGGGCTGAAACAAAGGCCTCAGAACCTATCATCTCGTTTTGGATGTTTAAGAATCGATTATTTGCATCATCTCAAGTTTTAGCATTTATATATGGCGCTACTTTTGTGGGTTTAACCATTTTCATTCCTATTTTTGTTCAAGCTGTTTATGGTGGATCCGCTACCAATGCGGGAATTATCTTGATGCCAATGTTACTTGGATCGGTTGTGGGAAGCGCTTTTGCTGGTTTCGCCCAATCCAAAATGACGTATCGTAAAATCATGGTCATTTCAGTCGTTGTGTATTCAATCGGCATGATTTTCATGTCGACGATTACTCCAGATACAAGTCGATTGTTATTGACCATTTATATGATTTTAGTCGGATTAGGCGTTGGATTCTCCTTTTCTTTATTGCCATCTGCTAGCGTTCATAAAATGGACTACCGCCATCGTGGATCAGCAAACTCAACAAATTCATTTTTCCGCTCACTGGGTTTAGCTTTGGGAATTACAATATTCGGTTCCCTTCAAACGAAATTATTGACGAATGAAATTACAACGAAGCTTGGTGCCTCAGGAGATCAAGCAGCGAGTACGATTGATAATTTACAAACGGTTTTCCAACCTGAACAACGTGCTCAAATTCCATCAAATATTCTAGAAATTATTGTAAATGCCATGTCAAATTCAATATCGGCTACATTTTTATGGTCCCTTATTCCAATAGCAATTGCGGTTGTCGCTGTTTACTTTATGGGGAATGAGAAGTTGGAAGTCTCGAAGAATGCTCCAGCGAATGAATCATTACAAGATTAGCCCTATTTTTTAATAGATTAGTTTTAAAAAGAGCTTCTGAATTTATAAGATATAAAAATGGCCATTCGCAAACGCGAGGGGCCATTTTATATTTATCCATTAATTACTGCTAAAAATGCTTCGCCATATTTCTCGAGTTTATTGGCACCTACACCACTAACTTTTAAAAATTCATCTTCATCTTTTGGACGTCGTGCACACATATCCTGCAAAGTTTTGTCTGAGAAAATAACAAATGGTGGTACATTTGCTTCTTCTGCTAAACGCTTCCGAAGAACACGTAACTCTTCAAACATCGGATCATTATCCGCAATTTGTTTTGTTACCACGACTCCTTTTCTTAAGACCTTGCGATTTCCTTTAAGTACATCTTTACTATGTTCTGTGACATAAATTGTCGGAAACGACCCATGCTCTACTGCTAATAAATCTTGAGAAATCATGAACTCCATCAGGTTAGCCACTTCTTTAGCACTGTAGTGTTTTAAAATTCCGTAAGTCGTTAACTTATCAAAACCAAATTCGATTACCTTTTTATTCTTAGAACCAGTCAACACTTGAGCCGTCAGCATTTTACCAAACTTCTGCCCCATTCGAATAACACAAGAGAGCACCATCTGAGCATCGGTTGTGACATCTTGGCTTTCCCGATCATCCATACAATTGCTGCATCGCCCACACGCCTGCGCATCGGTATCACCAAAATAATGAATGATGAATTGTTGCAAACAATTTTCGGTATGACAGTAATCTACCATTCCTTGAAGCTTTACAAGTTCCCCAGGGATCCGACTTTGATCTTGCGCTTGATCGATTAAGAAACGTTGCGTTTGAACATCTTGAGACGCATACATCAAAATACATTCACTCGGGAGTCCATCACGACCTGCACGGCCCGCTTCTTGATAATAGCTCTCCATATTTCGTGGAATTTGATAATGAATGACATATCGAATATTAGATTTATCTATTCCCATTCCAAAGGCGTTCGTCGCAACCATAACATCCACTTCGTCCTTCAAGAAACGCTCTTGTTCATAACGTCGATCCTCATCATATAAACCTGCATGATACTTGGCAACCTTCACTCCGCGTTTATGTAACATATCGTGAACATGATCTACCGTTTTTCGGGTAGCCGCATAAATAATACCCGCTTCATTTTCATTTTTCTTTACATAATCTTTTACGAATTTCTCGCGATCTTGACCAGGAATCACTGAAAATGAAAGGTTCGCGCGTTCAAATCCGGTCATAACCGTGTGTTCTTCTTTTATTGCTAAAATCCTGCAAATATCTTCTCTAACTTGAGGAGTGGCTGTTGCCGTTAAAGCCAACACAGTCGGTGTATTTGGAAATAACTCAGTCATTCGACTAATTAAGCGATAGCTTGGTCTAAAATCATGACCCCATTGTGAAATACAGTGAGCTTCATCTACTGCGATCAGCGGCACTGGGATTCCTTGTAATTCATTTAAGAATGTTTGTGAATCTAATCGTTCTGGTGCAATATATAATAATTTAACTGCTCCGCGTTGAACATCATAAAGGACTTCTCTTACTTCCTCATGACTAAGCGAGCTATTAATGTACGCCGCTGAAATACCAGCTTCTATTAATGTATCAACTTGGTCTTTCATTAAAGAAATAAGTGGAGACACCACAATAGTTGTACCTTCAAGAACCAATGCAGGGATTTGATAACAAATCGATTTTCCTCCACCAGTAGGCATAACACATATAGAATTCACTCCATCCAATACTTGTTGGATCGCCTGTTCTTGTCCTTTACGGAACGTTTCATATCCGAAATACGATTGTAAATACTTCCTTGCTTGTTCTAACAATAATGTCACTCCTTAATCGGTGCCCGGCACTCAAACTTTCGTGTTTGTTTCAACTAATTCAATTGTTTATTTTTTCGTGTTTGTTTCGGTACCTGGAACTGCAACAGTTTCTGTTAAGTCATCAATCAGACGCTCGGCTATTTTCCGGTACGAATTACTAATGTTTACGAGTGACGCAATAAGCATAATTTGTTCTAATTTCTCATCTTCTTCATCTATCACTCTTTTTACTTCTTGATGCCGAATTGGAATTGATTCACTCACATTTTCTGCATTCGTTTTCTGCAGCGTAAGTAAACTAGTATAGAACGCATCTAAGTTAATGTCATCACTTGTGATCTTATCGTTAATAATTTGTAGCGTTGACTTTATATCCGTAATCGAAAGGACACCTTTTAATTGGTAAATTAAGCTGATTAATATGAGATGCTTTTTCGAGTACTTTTTGTTTTTGATTGGAATAAACAACTTGCCTTTCGCATAGTTGTTAATCATTGTTTTAGTTAGAATCTTTTCGTCTTCATTTCGTTTCGTTTCTTTATATTTTTGATCAAACAATTGAATGACTTGATCCATATATAAATCAATTTCGGGCATTTCTTCTAATGACACACTCTTTTCGAGTGATATCTTCTCTAGTAAGTCGTTGATATTTTCCATTACGCCACCTCAAATATGTCTGTTTCCTTAGACTTTATTTTACATGAAAAATCCGGCAACGTAAATGTTGACTACATGATGAATTCATTATATATTGATAAGTAGTTATTATTACTACTTATCGAAATGAGGGTGTTTTATGAATCGTTATATTCGCGAACCGTTTAATTCTTTATCACATTTTTTAGGTGCTGGTTTATCCGTTATTGCCTTACTATTGATGGTGGAAAAAGCAATTTCAAATGAGGAATCCATCCTACAGGTCATAGCTGTCTCCATTTTCGGATTAAGTATGATTCTCTTATATTCAACGTCTGCCATCTATCATATGGTCCTAGCTACGGACAAAACGATTGCCTATTTTAGAAAACTAGACCACTCCATGATTTATATTTTAATAGCTGGATCTTATGCACCACTTTGCTTAATTGCTTTAGAAGGTAAAACGGGAATCATATTATTTTCGATTGTTGTTTCCCTTGCAATAGCAGGTGTTTTATTTAAAATGGTTTTGTTTCATTCTCCAAGATGGTTATCCACCGGTTTATATATTGCAATGGGCTGGATCATTGTTTTCCTAGCAGCACCGTTATCAGAGCGTTTAAGTATGAACGGCCTTCTTTTATTAATTGGCGGAGGCGTTATGTATACCATTGGTGGTGCCATTTATGCGGCGAAATCCAATATCTTGAAAATTTCACCTTTAGGGTTTCATGAAATTTTTCACATTTTCATTCTTCTTGGGACACTTTGTCACTTTTTATGCGTTTATTTTTATGTGTTGTAAGCGTTCTTGAACCAACAGTGAACCTCTACCCAAGCTTCTCCATTCTACGTACATAGACTAAGAAGAGAAAAGTGTAAGGGAGGTACAAATTTTTGGTTAATCAATTTCCTGGTTTCCCTTTTTCAGATCGAGACTCTTCACCCTTTGGCATACCCGGTTTCCCTGGACGAGGAGGACCACAATTCGGAATTCCTGGCTTCCCTGGACAAGGAGGGCCACCATTTGGAAGACCTGGATTTCCGGGACCTGGTGGACCACCATCCCAAGGGCCAGGTTTTCCTTCGCTACCAGGTGGTGTTCGTCCCCCATCGAATGTTCCTTCAGGACCGCCTCCATCGTTTACGCCGCAGCAATCTCCTCAAGCAAGAGGAGGAGTTAGCGCTTTTGCAGTAGATCCTGGAGCGATTCGTGGATGTTTATTCCGCTTTACGTTTATTTGGTTACGAAACGGTCGATCTTTTTGGTTCTACCCAACTTTCGTTGGCAGAGAATCCATAGCAGGCTATCGTTGGAACGGATTTAGATGGAATTATTATGGAACTGATTTAGACCGCGTTTCATCTTTCCAATGTTTTTAAATGAAGAACGGTTAATCTGTAAATAATCTAAAAGAGCATGGAATTCATTTTCCATGCTCTTTCTCATTGACTTGATAATCGAGTAGGAGGGAGCGATTAACTCCCGACCTCTCACACCACCGTACGTACGGTTCTCGTATACGGCGGTTCAACCTATTGAGTATCTACGCTCATATATTGCGGACATTTCTTTCAGTCCCCAGTGTATGAGCTTTT
>NZ_JBYNRN010000040.1:0-9395 GCF_057785155.1 Paenisporosarcina sp. | reverse complement strand
AGCACAATGTACTGAAAGTCGAGACCACCAAAAAGTAGTGACACGACATATTTGGCAGGAATATCTTGAAGAAGCTGATCATCTTCGACACCACGAAGATGTAAAACCCATTTATGCGAAACGCAAAGAAACAATTGAACGAGTATTCGCTGATGGAAAAGAAAAGCATGGCATGCGTTGGACAACGTTAAGGGGACTTAAAAAATTGTCGATGCAGGCGATGCTTACTTTCGCTGCCATGAATTTAAAAAAACTTGCCAACTGGACATGGCAAGTTCCCCAAACAGTATAAATATTGACCTCTGAGAGGTCTGCCACAAATAAAAATTGCTTGATATCCTAGAAAAAAGCAAAAAGGGGTTCGGAATGCGACCATTCCGAACCCCTTTTGTCTACAGTCTGACGGTCTCTCAATAAAATGAGAGACCGTTTTTGATGTTTAATTATTAGTGATGTTCGTGTGCAACAGGTTCGTTTGGAATGACTTTAGAAATTACAAACAATAACAATGCAACACCAACTGAAACGATTGCGCCTAGTGTAAAGTCAAAAGGTACACCATTTACAGAACTAACAACATAGTTAAGCAATGTGATCAATAGAAAAGACCAAATAAATGTAAAGACAAATTTCACGTGGTTTCACCTCTAAACAGACTATTTAATGACTTTATCATACCATACGAATCTTTATTGAAAAAGAATCTTTTCAAAATGAACGCGTATATTTGGCGAAGTCGTGGCGGACGGTTGTCAAATGACCTTGAATTCGTTATTATTATTACCAGGTACTAATAATTGATAACAAACGAAATGAGGTTGTCTCATGAATGCTGGAATAGTAGGTTTAGGTAGATATATTCCTGAACAAATCGTTACCAATTTTGATTTAGAGAAAAGAATGGATACAACCGATGAGTGGATTCGCACTCGAACTGGTATAGAAGAAAGACGATTTGCTGGTGACGACGTCAATACGTCCGATATGGCATATGAAGCGGCGAAGGATGCAATTCATGATGCAGGAATCCGTGCGGATCAAATTGGATTAATTTTAGTGGCAACTGTCACTCCCGATAAACCGTTTCCAAGCGTATCAACCATGATTCAAGAGCGTTTAGGGGCTACCCATGCGGCAGCTATGGATATTTCAGCTGCTTGTGCTGGTTTTATGTATGGTGTGATTACGGCAAAGCAATTTGTCGAATCAGGGACTTATCCGTATGTTTTAGTCGTGGGTGTAGAAAAACTTTCAAAGATTACGAACTTCGAAGATCGCAATACAGCTGTCTTGTTTGGAGACGGGGCTGGAGCTGCAGTTATTGGTCATGTTTCTGAAGGAAGAGGGATTTTATCATTTGAGCTTGGAGCGGATGGTTCAGGTGGAAAGCATTTGTATCAAGAAGGACCTTATCTTGAAATGAATGGTCGAGAAGTGTTTAAATTTGCGGTTCGCCAAATGGGTGAGTCTGCAGAAAATGTGATAACAAAAGCGGGACTTTCTAAAGATGAGGTTGATTTCTTAGTGCCTCACCAAGCAAATATTCGAATTATGGAATCATCACGTCAACGATTAGGCTTACCTGAAGAGAAAATGTCGAAAACCATTAATCAGTTTGGGAACACATCTGCTGCATCGATTCCGATTTCATTGAAAGAAGAAGTATTAAATGGCAAGATTTCGGACGATGATGTGATTGTCATGGTTGGGTTCGGCGGCGGATTAACATGGGGCGCTATTGCCATGCGTTGGGGTAAATAAAACGTAATGTATACGTATAGCTTATTGATGAGGGGAGAACGATTATCATGACAAAACGTCGTGTTGTAATAACAGGAATAGGTGCAGTTACGCCTTTAGGTAATGATATCGAGACAACTTGGGCTGGGATCAAAGAAGGACGCTCAGGTATTGGTCCAATGACGCGAGTGAATGCGGATGACTTTCCAGCTAAAGTAGCTGCTGAAGTAAAAGATTTTGATATTGAATCGTATATTGAAAAGAAGGATGCACGTAAAATGGACCGTTTTACTCATTTTGCTTTAGCGGCTTCGATTATGGCTGTTAAAGATGCGGAGCTTGAAATTACACCCGAACTTGGCCTTCGTACAGGTGTATGGATTGGTTCAGGTATCGGTGGAATGGAGACGTACGAACAGCAATTCCGTACGTTCCTTGATAGAGGATACCGTCGCGTAAGTCCATTCTTTGTTCCAATGATGATTCCTGATATGGCAGCTGGTCAAGTATCGATTCACTTCGGTGCAAAAGCGATGAATTCTTGTACCGTAACGGCATGTGCTTCTGGTACGAATTCGCTTGGTGATGCTTTTAAAGTTATCGAACGTGGAGAAGCAGACGTGATGATTTCAGGTGGAGCAGAAGCGCCAATTACGAATATGTCTGTAGCAGGATTCTGTGCGAATACAGCTCTGACGTTAAATCAAGACCCTAAAACAGCATCTCGTCCATTCGATGCAAATCGCGATGGATTTGTCATTGGCGAAGGTTCGGGTATTTTGATTTTAGAAGAATACGAACACGCGAAAGCACGTGGAGCTAAAATGTATGCCGAAATTGTTGGCTATGGTTCAACAGGTGACGCCCATCATATTACCGCTCCCGCTCCAGAAGGGGAAGGTGCAGCACGTGCAATGAAACAAGCAATTGAAGGTGCAGGAATCGATCCTTCTCAAATTGACTATATCAATGCACATGGAACAAGCACACCGTACAATGATCAATTCGAAACATTAGCTGTAAAATCTGTATTTGGTGATCATGCCAATAAACTCGCAATGAGTTCTACGAAGTCGATGACAGGCCATTTACTTGGTGCGGCAGGTGGAATTGAAGCAATTTTCACAGCTCTGGCGATTCATGAAGGAATTATGCCACCAACAATGAATTTAGAAAATCCAGATCCAATTTGTGATTTAGATTATGTGGCAAATGATGCTCGTCCAAAAGATATAGAGTATGCGATGAGCAATTCACTTGGATTCGGTGGTCATAATGCAAGTTTAGTTTTCAAAAAAATATAGTTTTCTAAAATCTCCTCTTTTAGAGGGGATTTTTTTTGGAATAAATTAACGCATCAAGAAATAACATTTCAAAAATTACCTTTAACTGAAAAAAAAGAACTTTCAATAAACTCTACAAACGTTGGTAGTAAAGGTTTTTGAGGAAAATAGTCTTTACATAATTAGCGAATATTAGGAAATTTGCAAAATTTATATTGCGGTTGTAATAATTCTGTAATAGAATTTAAAACTAGGTAAACAATTAACAGAATAATTTAAATTTTAAAAAGAGTACAAGTTTCATAACATCTAAGTATATGCATGAGAGGAGTAATCATTTGAATCCGACTCAAGATCTTTTAACGATTAACGATCTACATACTGGTTTCCGAGTAAAAGATACATATTTTAATGCAGTAGATGGCGTTTCGATTCATTTAAAGAAAAATGAAATCTTAGCCATTGTTGGAGAATCAGGATGTGGTAAAAGTACGTTAGCAACATCAATCATCGGACTCCACGATCCAAACAACACCAAAATTTCTGGTGAAATCCAATTTAAAGGTCTTAACTTAGCCAAATTAACGGATGACAAACTTAATAAAGTCCGTGGGAATGACATCGGAATGATCTTCCAAGACCCATTGTCTGCATTAAATCCATTAATGCGAATAGGAGATCAAATCGCAGAGGCATTGATTTATCATACGAAGTTGTCAAAATCAGAGCGATCTCATCGTGTGATTGAACTGCTAAATCAAGTGGGAATTCCTAAACCGGAACGAGTAGTAAGACAATTTCCTCATCAACTTTCAGGTGGTATGCGTCAACGTGTGATCATCGCCATTGCTATTTCTTGTAAGCCATCCATTATTATCGCAGACGAACCAACGACTGCCTTAGATGTAACTATTCAAGCTCAGATTTTAGATCTTCTAAAAGACTTACAAGCTGAGACTGAGTCTGGCATTATTTTAATCACGCATGACCTTGGTGTCGTTGCTGAAGTTGCAGACCGTGTTGCGGTTATGTATGCAGGACAAGTAATTGAAGAAGCACCTGTTGATGAATTGTTCAACAATCCTGTCCATCCTTACACTAGATCATTATTAAACTCAATTCCACAAACACATAGTGATAACGAAAAATTAGAAGTCATTCAAGGCATAGTGCCATCATTGGTTAACTTACCGCGAGATGGTTGCCGCTTTGCTCCTCGGATTCCTTGGATTCCAGCTGAGGCACATGAAAAAGAACCACAACTTCACGAGATAGCACCAGGACATTTTGTACGATGTACCTGCTGGAACCACTTTCACTTTGAAGGTGAAGAAGGGGGAAGCTTGACATGAGTTTTATGGAAATAAAAGATTTACGCGTCCATTATCCTGTACGCGGTGGCTTCTTTAATACAATCGTTGACCATGTTCATGCTGTTGACGGTATTAATATGGAATTCGAAAAAGGGAAGACATATGGTTTAGTTGGTGAATCTGGTTGTGGAAAATCCACAACAGGTAAAGCCATTATCGGACTTGAAAAAATAACATCAGGACAAATCATATACGAAGGAAAAAACGTGACGAATCAACGTCGTCAACGTAACTCTTCTTACAATCGGGATATTCAAATGATTTTCCAAGATGCTCACTCAAGTTTAAATCCACGAAAACGTGTTCAAGATATCTTGTCTGAACCAATTCGTAATTTCTTGCGTCTGTCAGATTTAGAAGAGCGCAGAAAAATTAATGAATTGTTAGCAATCGTTGGAATGCCTGAAGATGCAAAATTGAAATATCCGCATGAATTCTCGGGTGGCCAAAAGCAACGTATCGGTATTGCACGAGCAATCGCAACTAATCCGAAATTGATTATTGCAGATGAACCTGTATCGGCACTAGATTTATCCGTTCAAGCACAGGTGTTGAATTTCTTGAAAGATATTCAAGATGAATTGGGATTGAGCTACTTGTTCATTTCACATGATCTTGGAGTTGTGAAACATATGTGTGACCATATTTCGATTATGTATAAAGGGCGATTTGTCGAATCGGGATCTAAAAAAGATATTTATCAAAATCCGCAACATATATACACGAAACGTCTATTGTCCGCTATTCCAAACATAGAGCCAGAAAGTCGTGTGGAACGTAAGATAGAGCGCATTAATGTAGAAAAGAATTATCAACTTGATCACCATCAGTATTTTGATTCAAACGGTCGGGTTTATGATCTTCAATCTATTTCGGATACGCATGCTGTTGCGAAGACGGACAAGGTAGAGGGGGTCATATAAGATGTGGAAAACAATTTTTCGTCGTGTATTAGTCATGATTCCTCAATTATTTGTATTAAGTTTATTAATATTCATAATGGCAAAGCAAATGCCAGGTGATCCATTTACGGGAATGATTACACCTGAAACTGATCCAGCTCGTATAGAACAATTACGTGAGCAAGCAGGATTCTACGATCCTTGGTACGTTCAATATGCTAAATGGATGGGAAATGCATTCCAAGGTGATTTTGGTAAAAGTTACACATATAAAGTACAAGTAGCCGACTTAATTGGTGACCGTGCAATGAATACATTGTGGTTGTCCTTACTAAGTGCATTCTTACTGTATTTAATTGCCGTTCCATTAGGGGTTCTTGCTGGGCGATACCAGAATACATTTTTAGATAAAACCGTTGTTCTATATAGTTTTATCAGTTATGCAATTCCAGTATTCGTATTGGCATTAATATTCCTCTTCTTCTTTGGATACAAACTGCAATGGTTCCCTACGAGCGGAACGGTAGATATCAAATATGAAAATGGTTCCTTAAGTTATCTTTGGAGTAAAATTTATCATATTTTATTACCAGCATTAACTGCAGCCGTTTTAGGCACAACAGGGGTTATTCAATATTTAAGAACAGAAGTAATTGATTCGAAGTCTGCGGATTATGTTCGTACGGCTCGTAGTAAAGGAATTCCTTTGAATAAAGTATATTCGGGACATATTTTCCGAAATTCATTATTGCCGATTGCTGCTTTCTTAGGATTTACAATCACAGGTTTACTTACGGGTTCCATCTTTATTGAAACAATATTCGCATATCCTGGAATGGGTCAACTATTCATTAATTCCATTGCTGGACGTGATTATAGTGTAATTACTGCTTTGGTTATGCTGTATGGATTCTTAACATTATTAGGCAGTCTATTATCTGACATTATTATGAGCATTGTAGATCCACGAATCAGGATAGATTGATGAAAATAATGGTTAAGGAGAGTGTACATACATGAAAGAGCAGACAGAAAATGTAGTGATTCAATCTGAACATCCAGAAAGCTCTCCGCCGACTGGATTTCAAGTTATCATGCGTGAATTCAAAAAAGATAAACTCGCAATGTTTTCACTTATCGCACTGATTATCGTGATTTTAGGAATCTATATATGGGCTATGTTTATTGATCAACAAGAAATGATGCGTGTTAGTTTAAGAGATAAGTTCGCAGAGCCGGGTGAGAAATTCCTGCTTGGTGCCGATCAAGGTGGACGAGATATTTTAGGGCAATTAATTATTGGAGCTCGAAATTCGATTTCTATTGCAATCGCAGTAACACTTTTGACAGGTGCAGTTGGTCTAATTATTGGATTAACTACCGGATACTTTGGCGGTTGGATTGACAATATCTTTATGAGAATTATTGATTTCTTCATAACGATTCCATCATTGATGATCATTATCGTTTTTGTAACAATCGTACCAAAATATAATATTCCAATTTTCGTATTAATTCTCAGCGTATTTATTTGGCCAGGTACAGCTCGTCTAATCCGAAGCAAAGCACTATCTGAAAGTCGAAGAGACTATGTCAATGCCTCGAAAACAATGGGTACAAGCGATGCGACCATTATTTTCGGGAAAATGATGCCAAATCTGAGTTCGATCATTATTGTTGATCTTACTCTATCCTTTGCGGGGAATGTAGGAATTGAAACAGGTCTTTCTTATTTAGGATTTGGTTTACCACCTTCAACTCCGAGTTTAGGAACTTTGGTAAGTTATGCAAATAACCCACTCGTTTTACAAGATAAGTGGTGGGTATGGCTACCAGCATCGTTATTAATACTTTTATTAATGTTAGGCATCAACTACGTGGGTCAAGCGATTCGCCGATCTGCAGATGCGAAGCAACGCTTAGGGTAATCCCTAATTATAATTGGTATTAAACGGTTACCGTTTGATATATAGAACAAGAGATAAAAAAGGAGGAAAAGGAATGAACAAAAAGTTTTGGTCGTTATTAGCATTACTTTTAGCTTTCATACTTGTACTTGGTGCATGTAATGGAGAAAGTACAAATGATGGAGACGATGCTCCAAAAGACAATGAAGATGATGGTGATACTGAAGAAGTTGTTGATACTGCAAGTTTCCCATTGAATGTTGAAAATGAAGGAGATGTTATTGAAGGAGGTACTTTAAAAGTAGCTCTAGTAAATGACTCACCTTTCCAAGGTATTTTTAACTCAGTTCTATATGAAGATGCGTATGATGCAGACATTATGCAATTCGCTAGTAACGCAATTTTTGAAACAGATGGTGACTTCCTATTAACAAACGAAGGAATCGCTGGTATGGAAGTTGATCAAGATAATAATAAAGTAACAATCACAATCAAAGACGGTATTAAATGGTCTGATGGTGAGCCACTTAAAATTGAAGATTTAATTCAGCCGTACTTAATTATCGGTTCTCCAGACTACACAGGAGTACGTTACGATGCTGATTTCCAAAACATCGTAGGTGCTGTTGAGTACAATGCGGGTACAGCTGATACAATTTCTGGTTTAAAGAAAGTGGATGAAAAGACTTTAGAAATTTCATTCAATAAATTATCTCCAGCTATTTTCAGTGGTGGAGATGGACTTTGGTTCTACGCTGAACCAAGCCATATTTTAAAAGATATTCCAGTAGCAGATTTACTTGAATCAGATGCAGTTCGTAAAAATATCGTTACTTTAGGTGCTTTCAAGTTTGATAAAATCGTACCTGGTGAATCAGTACAATTCGTGAAAAACGAAAACTACTGGAAAGGTGCTCCAAAACTTGATAGTGTTTTAGTGAAAACAGTTCCTTCATCATCAATCTCTGTTGCATTACAAACAGGGGAATATCATATGACAGCTAACACATTCAGCACAGACAAGTATTTAGAAATCAAAGACTTTGACAACCTAACTGTACTTGGCCGTAATGAACTTTACTACCAATACATTGGTTTCAAACTTGGTAAATACGACATGGATAAGAGCGAAGTTGTAATGGATCCAAATGCTAAAATGGGCGACGTTAAACTTCGTCAAGCAATGGGTTACGCAATTGACGTAGAACAAGTTTCTGAAGTGTATTACAACAATTTACGTGAACGTGCAACATCTCTAATTCCACCAGTATTCCAATCATTCTATGATGATTCATTAGAAGGCTACACATATGATGTAGATAAAGCTAATGCATTATTAGACGAAGCTGGATATGAGGACGTTGATGGTGACGGACTTCGTGAAGACAAAGATGGCAAGCCACTTGAAATTAAATTCGCTACAATGTCTGGTGGAGATATCGCTGAAGATATCGCATCATTCTACATGCAAAACTGGAAAGACGTTGGTTTAAATGTAACTCTTACAACAGGTCGTACAATCGAATTCAATAGCTTCTACGATAAAGTTCAAGCTGATGATCCAGAAATCGATATCTTCATGGCTGCATGGGGTACAGGTACTAACCCGTCTCCATCAGGTCTATATTCAAAATCTGCACAATATAATTTCAGCCGTTACACTTCTGAGAAGTTAGAAGAGCTTTTAGCTGCTATCGACTCTCCAGACGCTTTCGATCCTGAATTCCGTGCAGGTAAATTCCGTGAATGGCAAGAATATATGTCTGAAAATGCACCAATCATTCCAACTCAATACCGTTTAGAATTACGTCCAGTTAACAAAGCTGTTAAGAACTACGATATCGACTACGCTTCAAACTTTGACTGGAACGAAGTATCATTAATTTCTGAAGACCCTGCTAAATCTTCTAAATAATTAATTGATAACAAAAAGACTCATCCTTTAATTAGGGTGAGTCTTTTTCTATGGCAATCTAGCGTTAGTCAATGGATATGGTGGATGACACATAAAGAATCGTTTTTAACTATAGATGGTTGTGGGGCACTACATTTTGACAATGATTGAGGAGCTTTTCCCCCTAATTTCTCTGTCTCATACCATAAAACATTTAGAGCCAATTTCTTCTTACTCAGAGATATGGAGCAAAACCGCGTAGACTCCTGCGGGAAAAGCGAAGTGTCGAAATCCAC